>JBAXPY010000046.1:0-9135 GCA_037132035.1 Candidatus Moraniibacteriota bacterium
TCTTTTTCTATATGGCCAAATATATGTTGCAATATAAACCACTAAAAATCCAAGCAAAATAATACCAACGAAAATAAGTGACTCAATGTAAGAGTTTATTTTAGAATATTCAATAGCTACCCCAAAAACAAGCATAGGAAAGACATAAGGAATTTTTCTTTTAATGCCTTCTCGTATTCGCTTTCTCTTTTCATTTATTTCAATGACCCATGCAATACTGAATTTATCCTGACTGTCATTTTTCAATTTTTTCGATTTTCTTTTGATGGTATTTCTAGTATTAAGCTTCGCCAAAAATATCATAAAAGATATTCCCACTATTCCTATGATGATTGCTACCATATAAAATCAATAAGGCTTAAATAGTAATGCAAGTATAGTGTAGCAAAAAAATCCTAATCATTCCAACGTCAAAACCTTGCTATTCTCTTTGAGCCATTTTCGGGCTTGCTTGTAATCTGGCATTACGACCGCGACTTTGTCCCAAAATTTTCGCGAATGGTTTTTTTCGAGAATGTGCATCAACTCATGAATAATGACATAGTTCACAACACGCTCCGGCGCCATAATGAGGCGCCAATTAAAATTCAAACTATTTTTCGGTCCGCATGATCCCCAATTGGTTTTGGCATTGGAAATTTTGAGCGATGAATATTTAAGGTTTAATTTCTCAGCGATTATTTTTGTCCGCTCGGCAATTTCTTTATGCGCCTGTTTTTTATACCAATCGAGCATTCGGTGCTGTGCGCGCCAAAGAAAAACTTTTGGAAAAAGTAACTCTAAATCCTCAGTAGTTTCAATTTTGAGTCCGTTGGTCAATGCTAGTTTATATTTTTTTCCCAAATACAAAAATTCCTCTCCTTCAAAAAAAGTTTTCTTCTCCGCTTTCGGACGCTTTTCAAATTCCCGCATCTTCCTTTCAATCCAAGCGAATTTCTCTTCCACCAGTTTTTCGATGTAGTATAGCGGTGTGCGCATCGGCGCACGCACAACCAAGGTCGCGTCGTGTGAAATCACGAGCGCGATGTTTTTTCTTTTGGAACGGATGATTTTTGAGATTTTTATTTTTGACATAAATTAATCCTTGCTATTCTCGTGGTTATTTTCACGAAAATAAACTTTACTGTGTCATTCCCGCGGAGGCGGGAATCCAGGTACCACTAGTTTTAAACTCTGGAAAATCGAGCTACAAGTCTGATAAACTCTCTATTTAAGTCAGTCTTGAATTTTAATAATTCGTTTTCTTTTCATTTTTAGCCCGAGGTGCCTGGATCCCCGCCTTCGCGGGGATGACACAAAAAGGCTCTGATTTTCTATTAAAAATTCATTATTCCATAAAACTCTTCCCCCGCAATTTCTTATGATATGTAATCGCAAAGCGATGTGCTTCATCGCGGACGCGTTCAATGAGTTCGTCAGAAATTTCCGGCACACTGCCGAAAGCATAGCGATCTAGTTTTTTGCGGGTTGGCCCTTTGGCGACAGCCAAAAGCGGAATTTCCAGGTGAAAATTCTTGAGCACACGCCGCACAGCCGTGAGATGACCTTGTCCGCCGTCAAGAATAATGAGATCAGGTTTCGGCCAATTATTCCCAAATCTGCGCCCCAGCACTTCCGCCATCGAAGCCATGTCATTCGCGCCCTCCACGGTTTTAATTTTAAATTTGCGATACTGACTTTTGTTTGGTCCTATTTCTCCATTTGTATTATCAAACACCACCATCGAACCAACACTAGATTTTCCGGAAATATTAGAAATATCATAACCCTCGACACGCATCTGTCCCCTCTCCTTACTAAGGAGAGGGTTAGGGTGAGGTGGATTTTCTGAAATCAACGCAACATCAGCAATATGCTGCAGCGCAAAAATCGCATTTCTCACCTGCCCCGCTTTTTCAAATTCCTGTTTTTCGCTCAGCTCCGACATTTCTTTTTTCATTTTAGTAACGAGACTTTTTTTCTTCCCTTCCAATATCATTTTGATACCGCGAATATTTTTCGCATAATCATCTTTCGAAATCGCCCCAGCATACGGCCCCGGACAAAACCCGATCTGAAAATCCAAACAACCCTTTTCCGTTTTTTGTGCTTTGGAATGATAGGGGAAAATTTTCCTGAGAATCTTCAGCGCTATCTCAATATTTTTTTGGGAAATATATGGACCATAGAGCTTAGTATATGATATCTGGTATTTGGTATCTGGTATTTTTATATTTTTTAATTTTACCTTGTCATTTTGCATTTCCTGCCTGCCAGTAGGCAAGGTGAGATTTACATTTTGATTTTTTTCCAGCTCTCTCTTCCTCAAAAGCAACACTCTGGGAAATTCTTCCTTAGTAATCACGGCATAAACGAAGGACTTATCATCTTTCCCGTCCACATTAAACTTCGGCTGCCACTTCTTGATCAGTTCCTGCTCCAAAATATATGCCTCCAGAACTGTTTCCGTTTTCCGAACTTCAATATCCACAATTTGGTCTATAAACATCTCGATTGGCCGAGCATAACCACTACGACTTTGAAAATATGACGAAACCCTGTCTTTTAGCGACGTCGCTTTTCCCACATACAAAATTCGAGTCTCGCGAGATCCGCCTCGGGCGGAAGCTCCATAGAAAATATAGACACCCGGAGAAGCGGGCAAATTTTTGAGTTTTTTAGCAATTTTCGTTGACATTTGCATAAAGACTAAGATATAATGTAACCAATAAATTAAAAAAAATATGAATGAAATAAATTTCAACAACCAACAAGATAATTCAAAAAAGGTTTCAGCGGAAAGAGTGATATTCTATGCAATTCTTGGTTTCATCCTCGGATTTACACTTCCAATATTTTTGACTTATGTACTAAGAATTAAATTTTCGGAAGAAATGAGAACGACACTAAATCCTCCTTTCATAATACTTCCTTATTTTCTTGCAATTTGCGGTGCAATCATTGGATATTTTCACAAAAAAGAAATAACTAAGAAAGCAGAAAATCAAACAACGCATTTATTAATTTTTACAGGAAAAACGATTCTATATATATTATCCGCAATTATTCTCTTAGTTCTAGCTATTTTTATTTTTCTTAGCTTAGTCTTTATAATAAAAGGAAGTGTCACCTAGAGTGTAAATTAGAACTTTAATACTTCTTTCAAATACCTCCCCGTCCAACTCTCCTTATGCCACTTGGCAACTTCTTCCGGCGTGCCAGAAACAATCACCTTACCACCTTCTTTGCCGCCTTCCGGTCCAAGGTCAATAATCCAGTCGGCGGTTTTGATTACGTCTAAATTATGCTCGATGACAATGACCGTGTTACCTGCATCAACCAAGCGGTTAAGAATTCCCAAGAGTTTTTTAATATCATCAAAATGCAAACCAGTTGTTGGTTCATCTAAAATATACAAAGTATCTCCTGTAGCTCTTCGCGATAATTCTGTCGAAAGCTTGATCCGTTGCGCTTCTCCGCCGGAAAGCGTTGTGGCTGATTGTCCAAGTTGAATGTAGCCCAGCCCGACATCTTCCAGAACTTTCAATTTGTCAGCGATATCATGAAAATTAGCAAAAAATTCGCGCGCTTCTGAAATGGTTAGCGCCAAAACGTCCGCAATATTTTTATCGCGATATTTCACTTTAAGCGTTTCGCTATTATATCTTTTCCCAGAACAAACATCACACGGCAAATAAACATCTGGCATAAACTGCATCTCAATTTTATTATAACCATCACCCTGACAATTATCACATCGTCCGCCCTTAACATTAAAAGAAAATCGTCCTGGCGAATAACCTTTTGCCTTAGCATCACGAGTCTCAGAAAACAATTCGCGAATAACAGTAAACAGTCCGGTGTAAGTGGCTGGGTTTGATCTTGGTGTGCGACCAATCGGTGATTGATCGATCATAATTACTTTGTTTAAATAATGCGCCCCAACTATTTCATTATGTTTTCCCGGTCGTTCCAATGAACGCATAATTTTAGCCGAGAGTGCTTTGTATAAAATATCTTCTACCAAGGTTGATTTTCCTGAGCCCGACACACCAGTCACACAAGTAAAAACTTTTAAGGGAATTTCTACTGTAATATTTTGTAAATTATGTTCCCGCGCTCCTCGTATCACTAATGTTTTTTTATTTTTTAATGGTCGTCTGAAACTAGGGATTTCAATTTGCATTTCGCCACGCAAATATTTTGCCGTGAGTGAATTTTCATTTTTTATCACATCGACTGGCAAACCTTGTGCCACAATTTCTCCGCCATGTTTTCCTGCTCCTGGACCAATATCCACCAAATAATCTGCTGCTCGCATTGTCTCTTCATCATGCTCCACAACAATTAAAGTATTTCCCACATCGCGTAATTGCAAAAGCGTGGAAAGTAATTTAGCATTATCTCGTGCATGCAAACCAATTGATGGCTCATCCAAAATATATAACACACCCACTAATTGTGAACCAATCTGTGATGCTAAACGAATCCGTTGTGATTCTCCACCAGCCAAAGTATTTGCTGCGCGACCAAGCGAGAGATAGCCCAAACCAACATCTTGCAAAAAACCCAAGCGATTTTGAATTTCCTTGAGAATTCTGCTCGCAATCAATTCTTCCCGTTTACTAAATTTTATTTTTTGAAAAAAATCCAAAGTTTCCCGCACGCTGATGTTGGAAACTTCTTGAATATTTTTTCCGCCCACAGTCACCAAAAGCACTTCTTTTTTATAGCGCGACCCGAGGCATTGCGAGCAAGGATTTTGCGACATATATTTTTCAATATCTGTGCGTACGCCTTCCGAATCAGTTTTGAGATAACGATCCTGCAGATATCCCACCACCCCACGCCAACGCATATTGTATTTCCAACTTGATCCGGTTTTACTGCGCAAAGTTACAGGAATCTCGTCAACTTCCTCTTCTGCGATCATATCCTCAGCCTCAGGACCACCGTAGAGCAAAGTATTAAAATCATCTTCCAATAAATCACGCAAACGCACGTTATCGCGGATGTGATAGAAATTAGTGACAGCCCGCAAAATTGTCCCTTGCCAGTTATTTTTTTTATAACTCCACGGCATAATTCCACCTTCAGCGATGGTTTTGTTCATATCTGGCACAACCAAATCAGGATCGATCTCCTTTTTCACGCCCAAGCCCTCGCAAGACGGACAAGCCCCAAACGGGCTATTGAAAGAAAATAAACGCGGCTCGAGCTCAGGAAAATCCACCTCGTGAATCGGACAAGAAAAATTCTGGTTAAAAATTATTTCATCATTTTCCGCTTTTTTATTTTTCTCAGTACTTGAAATTAATTTTATCTTCACGATCCCCTTGGAAAGTTTCAGTGCCTGCTCGACGCCTTCAAAAATCCGTGAAATATTCTCGGAATTTATCTCAACCTTATCAACTAAAATGTCAATATTATGTTTTTTGTAGCGTTCCAATTTTACCTGCGTCCCAATCTTTTCATCCAGAACATACTTTTTTCCATTCACAAGCGCAGTGGAAAAACCACGCCGAAACATCTCCTCCAAAAGCGTGGAATATTCACCTTTGCGCTCTCGCACAATTGGAGAAAAAATTTCAATTGCACATGTCCTTCGTAGAGACACAAGATTTTGTGTCTCTACCTCAATAGAACCACAAACGTTCAAAATTCGATCTACAATCTCATCTGTGGAAAGTTTCACGATTTCCCGGTTGCAGATCGGGCAATGCGCAGTGCCAATTTTCGCATAAAGTAAGCGCAGATAGTCATGAATTTCCGTCACTGTTCCCACGGTTGAACGAGGATTGTGCGAAGCGGCTTTTTGATCAATCGAAATCGCCGGGCTCAGACCTTCGATCGAATCGACTTCTGGCTTTCCCATTTGGCCCAAAAACTGCCGCGCGTAGCTGGAAAGACTTTCCAAGTAGCGCCTTTGTCCTTCCGCAAAAATAGTATCAAAAGCTAGAGTTGATTTTCCTGAACCAGAAATTCCCGTAAATACAACAAATTTACCTCTTGGTAAGTTGAGGTTAATATTTTTCAGGTTGTGTTCGCGCGCTCCGCGAATAATCAATTCTTCCTGCATAAATTTAGCTATTTTAGCATATTTCAGTTTATAACTTTTTGACTTTTCCTGCAAACTAGAGCTATCAAAAAAACCAAGCCAACTTCATTTCAGATGAAACAAGGTTGGCTTTTACGAGGCACAAAAACCTCAAATTAAACCCCAAAGGCAATGTCCGTCGGAAATTTCATTCCTTCCTTCGGATAGAAAACCACAACATCCCAAGTGCGAAAAATAATATTCTCCGCATCTCCATTTAAGGATTTGATATCCCTATGGTCATTCACCCTTGCCCACGAAATCTTACTATGAGCCAATGAGTCAGAGACTTCGATCTTCCTCATGAGATCACGAAAACTCATGGGCTCGCTGAGCGTAGCTCTCAGAAATTCAAACATGTGATTCCCCTCCCTTTGATGTTATTATTGAAAATTCCCTACCCAATCCAAATCATAGCTTCGCAAAAGCCATTTTGTCAAACATAAAATATCTACAAGCTAACATATTTCACCGGCAAAACTTTCCTGAAAATTCCCGCAAAAATGAAAGAATCAGACTTGTGGATGAAGATTGGTTGATGAATCGAGTTGGTTGATTTAGGAAAAAGTCCAATCACATCCTCACTGACTTTCTTGTAACGCTTAATCGTTGCCATGCCGTTGACCACCGCAACAACAATTTTGCCTTCCAATTCTTCTTGGTGTTCATATTTTTCAAAAATGACATAGTCGCCGTCATTGATTTTTTCCTTATCCATTGAATCACCGAGTGCTTTCACTGCAAACAAAAGTGATTCATCTTTATCGCGAAAAAGTGCTTTTGAAATCTGCAAAAAACCATCCACATTATCCTGAGCATAAGCCAAGGCTTCTCCACAAGAAGCCAAGCCATACACTGGAACAGAAAAAATATTCTTAAAATTAACGTAGCTCTCATTTTCGATGAGATAAATTTTCTTGTTTTTATCACGCTTAATTAGATCTTTTTTCTCCAAAGATTCAATCACTTGCATGACTGATTTCAAACTGTCTTTCACACCTTGTGATTCAAGATATTTTTGCAAACGATAACTAGTCGGGTTTTCTTTACCCTGACTGATTAATTCCCGGATGGATTCGAGAATACTTTGTTGTTTTGCAGTTAGAATCATAATAAGTAGTACTAACCCTAGAACAAACTCCCAGCATTTTCCTATGATAGAACCTTGGAAAATAGACTAGCAAGCTCGTCGCGCCGTAGTCACGAATACTCTCGTGACGAAGGAGGATTTTTATTTTAATTAATTACAGTGTTATTTTATCATTGATATGCTAACACTGTCAAGTGCCACCAGCCAAACAAAAAAAGTCCCGATTAATCGGGACTTTTTTCTAAAGTTACGCTTTCAAATCTAGTTTCCACAAGCAGCGCCCGCAGGAGCAGCGCCTCCGGCAGGGGCAGCACCATCACCAAAACCTGGCGCAGGAGCTGTAGCTGAGAGTGTTACTGAACATTCCTTCGGTGCAGTCTTAAATCCAGAACAGATAGTTTTCAAAAGGCTAGCAGCATCTCGTCCAGCAGCAGAAGCCTCAACACCATTAATCACAAGCGTCGGAGAACCCTTTACGCCATATTTATCATTAGCATCCTTATCAACATTGAAAGGAGGGAAACTTCCATTACTCCAAGATGCTTTATCATTATAACTTTCTGTGATCTTGAACTGCTTATCTGTAGCAGCAACACAGCTACTGAGTGTTGTTGGATTAATCAGTGTAGTTTTTAGACAGTCAGCCGCCTTAGTATCATCCTTCAAAAAGCATTTAAGATAGGCACTTAATTTTTTAGGCTCGTTCTTCTGGATACAATATTGCTTCAAATTCTCGTCAATTTCCTTCTTTTCATGCATTGCATAGCTGACAAATTTCATTGTGTAATCAATCTTTGCTCCAAGAGCATCCACAACTGGCAAGATACCTTTTTCGATCTGAGTTCCATATGGACAATAGCTCATAACGAAAAGTTCTACGGTTGGCTTATCGGTCTTAGGAATTTCTGCAGCAGGCTTAGTTTCGGCTGGTTTTTGATCAGCCATTTTCTTTTCTGTTTCTGCGATATCCATCACGCTTGGAAAAAATTTGGACCCATCTGTTGATAGATAAGAAGTAATTTCCTGCTTTTGCGCACCCTCTCCAATTTCTACCATTACCTTAAACATTCCATTTTCTTTGGCAACTGAAGTTATATTAGCTTTCATTCCTCCCTGCATCAAATTCTTATTGATGAAATCCTCAACCTTTGTTTTTGCTTGTGCTTGGCTTAAATTGCGTTTTTGCCAAACTAATTTGTAATAACTAAATCCTCCTGCCGCAATAACCAAAAGCGCAATCGCAATTATCTTTGGCATAAATTTCTTATACTTTTCGCAACCACATGTCCCCTTCTCACAGCACTCAGCCTCCGTGGGCTCTTTTTTTTCTGTTTCCATTAGTTTAAAATTTATTATTTATTAATTTTATCGGCTCGTTTCCCGACACTTTTTGTATTATAAACAATCTTGGAATTTAGTGCAAGTACGGCGACAAAATCCATTTCTACCTATAAAGATATGATTTAAGGCCAAACTCCAGACCACCAAACATCATTCCAAAAAAAGTGCTTGATTTTGCGCGACTATTTCACTTGCAATCACTTCATCACTCCATTCATACCAACCTTGTTTCAAAGAATGTTTACCACCAATCTGAGAAATTGATGATTGAACATATCCCGTCAAAAATATTTTTTTCACAGGAATGTCGTCCATATCCAACATATGCTTTGTATACGCCTTAAGATGAAAAAATTGCCCATTTTTGAGCTCAAAAAAAACATGGATATCATTAGCGGTGCGATCTCTTCTATGCACAAAATTATCGTCTTTCATGACCTGGACAGATTTAACCCTTTTGGACAATTTCGACATTATAACAAACATCAAATCACTGATGCGATTTTCAAAAAGCAGCGTTTCCTTGGCGGAATGCTTTTCTTTCACTGACTTAAGATATAATTCTGGTCCTTCCATGATGTTATTATTTTCCTTTTTTCAAAAAATTAAATTAGAACTGTTGCTTTTT
>JBAXPY010000047.1:0-8974 GCA_037132035.1 Candidatus Moraniibacteriota bacterium
TTAGAATCAATCAGGGAATTGCAAAAAGAATTTAGTTTAACTTCCTTTTCGAAAAATTATCGTGTGGCAATTATTCGCAGTTCTCAAAAGTTGAATATATCAGCACAAAATTCATTATTGAAAATACTTGAAGAACCACCTGAAAATACAGTTATTATACTTATCGTTGAGGATGAGAAGAAGCTGTTGCCAACGATTATCTCGCGTTGTCAAATTAAGCGGTTTAGTCTTTTGTCAGCAGATGAATTGGATGGAATGATTGATGGAGCATTGCCCAATAGAGACGAATTAATCTTTTGGTCGCTCGGTCGTCCAGGATTAGCGTGTAATTTGTTGGACAAAAAAGTTGAGTTAGAGGAAAGGCGAGAGCTGGTCAGGGAGTTGCAAGCTCTGTTTTCTATGAGTGGAAATGAGAAGTTGCTTTGCGCTGAAGCTTTGAGCAAAAATACGCCACTTCTCTTGGAAAAAATGGATCTTTGGATCATTCTTTTGCGCAGGGTGATTTTAGGCCAAAAAAGTTTAATCGCGAGCTCTCCGACAAAAGCATTGAAATTGATAGAAAGGATAGAGGAGAGTAAGCGGACAATTAATAGCACCAATTCCAATGTGCGCTTAGTGGTGGAAAACTTGGTTTTGGCTTTCTGATGCGTGCTGCTTGGTGTTACTGGTGTATTAAAATAGGGCTTCTTTTTGAGTGGACTGAGCTATGATATGGGGTTTTTATTAATGCGAGTGCTGGTATGTTTAAAATCATCAATCACAAGGAGCGTCGGAAAAAGATTGAATTACCAATGAGTAAGAGGAAATTTTCCGGCAAATGGGTTTATCGTCTAGTGGCGGCATTGTTTTTTGCGACCGTAATTTTTGCTCTATTTTTTTCTGACTATTTGACAATAACTGACATAAGAATTTCTGGTTTAAATAAATTGGAAGAGGCGCCAATCCGAAATGCTATTGAGAGTGAATTGCGGGGTAAGTATTTGGTATCAATAAATAAAGATAATCTAATCGTGTTTAGCGGGAAAAAAACTACAGAGATGCTTTTAAATGATTTTAAGCGGATACGGGCAGTGCGGATTAATAAGCGTTTTCCGAATGGTTTGATTGTGACAATCGAAGAGAGAAAACTCTCGATGCTATTTTGTAGCTCAGGCAATTGCTATGTTTTGAATGAAAAAGGTGGTGCGTATGGAGCTTTAAATTTCAGTACAGAAGAGTTGGAGAAGGAGAACCTCGTAACCCTTAACGATCTGAGTGGTGTGCAAATTGATGCGGAAATCAACCATCTGGAAAGCTCTTTTCAGGAATTTATTTTAAAACTAGAAAAAACAGTCCTTGACAGTACGGGGATTGTTCTTAAAAAGCAATATGAAACACCCAGTCGGATGTCGGGTGATTTGAAGGTGGAAACGGAGGATGGTTGGAAAATCTATTTTAGTGAGTCTGTGGGGATAGAAAGAGAGATATTGATGCTGAGGGCTGCAGTTGTTGATAAAATTGAAAAAGAGCGCCAAAAAGATCTCGAGTACGTGGATTTACGCATCGCTAACAAGGTTTTCTATAAATTTAAAGAGGGACTTGAGCAGTCCCAAGCGGTGGAAAATGTCGTGGTGCCGGAAGTAAAAAAGGAGGAAAAGAAGGAAAAGAAAAAGAAATAATTAGTTCAAGTTTTTCAAATCATTCTCATTGATGCGATAGATAAGAAGAGATGTGCCTACTTGATATACGGGTTTAAGTTTTTGAGTCCAGCGATAAGTCTCCTGGTCTTTTTTTGTTGCGTCATAAATACTACCCTGGAGGAAATTAGTTGAAATGGCATACCAACCAGCTTCGATGGGGCGTTTGGAATCGTACCACATTATGTATTTATCTTTGACATAATATTTTATGTCTGCTCCACCAAAATAATCAACACGGATTTTATCAATTTCTGGGTGTTCGTCAAGAAAGGGTTGTAGTCTTTTTAAATCTTGTCCCCAATCAGCGTTAGAATCTGTGACAAAGTTATAACCATTTTTCGGTCCACCAGCGGTTTGGTTGAAAAAAGACATATAATAGGGGTAAGCGGTTACGGTTTCGACGATAAGCAGAAGTGAGAAAATAAGCACAATCGATAGCGATAGTATTTTTGTGGGAATATTTTTTCTTTTTTCGCAAAAATTGATGATGATTTTGGCAGTAAGAATGTAGGCAAATGGCAATATTGGGAAGAGATGGCGGAAGCCAATATTAAGATTTCCCGTGATACTGATATAGGCATAGAGTAGGATGAAAGCGAACATCGCAAGGGTTTCAATGTTGTGCCTCAGGTAGTCTTTAAACGCCGTGAGCCATGGTGATTTTTGGGCGGATTCTTTGAATTGATCAAAAAATGCTTTGATATTATTCCAAAAACCGATGACGGCAGCAAATAACATCAGCAGTAACATGGTTATCGGTTCTTTAAGCGCGAAAACTGTTGGGAAATAGGCGGGAAAGGCAGTGTTGGAAACTTGACCCATGAAATAGGCGCCATTGCCACCAGCTACCCTTTTGAAAACCATAGCGATACCAAGGAAATATTCCGACAGCGGGCGAAATAGGGCTGTTTCATTGAGAACAAGGAGTGTTTTATTGGTGTAGATGTTTTTGATGTTTTCTGTGTCCGTAGGACTAAAATAGAAGTTGATTGTTTCAGCCAATTTTTCTTTGGGCATATCGAAGTTATTGAAAGCATAGAATAGCCAAACAATGAGGAGCGAAAAAGTGAAAGCGACGATGCTTTTTCCTAAGTATTCTCCCAATTTTTTTAGCTTGAAAAGCCAGGCGCTTTTCTCTTCAGGAGGAATTTTTTTGACCAGAGGGTAGATAATCGCAATAAAACCGAAAATGGGGAAGAGCATGATGGAAGAAAATTTCGTCAACTGGACAAGAGCAAGGAAGAGTCCTCCGAGCGCGACATTTTTCCAGGAAGGGTCTTTGATAAATTTCAAAAAATAATAAAATGACAGCATCATGAATCCAGCAATGCCAAGGTCGGTTGTAACGAAATGATTATGGCCCAAAATATTGGGATCAAATGCGTAGAGGGTTAGGGCAAGGAGTCCGCCGATTGTTCCTGCAAGTTCTTTGCTCCATTTGAAAATGAATAGGCCAAAAAGCAGAGAAAGTAGGACAAAAGGAATGCGCGCCCAAAAAATAAGTAGATCAGGATCGTTACCATTTAGCCAAAAAAGATTGTGACCGGCCACCCATTGACCATTAACATCGGTGGTCCAAAAATTTTGCGTGGTATCAAAGTTTAAGTTTAAAAAAAGCAAAGGAAATGCGGCGAGGTCTTTCAGCAGTGGCGGATGTTCCGGGTTAAGACGCATGTCATGCATTGTCAGGTAGGAATAGCCGGCAGGAATGTGGGCAGTTTCATCAAAAATGGCGCTGTCCCACCAAGCATTCAGGACGGAAACCGTAAAGATGAAAGTGAGGATGGCTCCAATAATTAGTTTGTAGTTTTTTTCCAAAAATTTTTGGATTGACATATGTTTGTTTTTTTGGGTTAATTTTAAAACCCTAATTTATTATGAGGATAGTATAGCATATTTTTTGGTTAAGCATAAAAAGGCAAAAACTTTTTATCTATAGGATTTATGCCCATCTCAAAAAACAATTTTTAAGGCGTATGGTGTTTCAGTGTTTATTTCTATTTACTTTAGCCGCTAAGAACATTGGAGTTTTATTAGTTTAGCTCTGGCCATGGAAAAGCTTTCTTTCGGGGTAGGCGTAAGTCCTGATTTATTTTCCAATATGGAGTGATTGAGCGTACTTGACAAAACCTTTATTTTCTGGTAGAATTATAGGTTAGTTTTTCCCTCAAATAGTGGCCTTTTTTCAATTCAGAACACTTCGGAATTGGGATGAGGTTGTTATTATGGATTGTCCATTAACAACTGAATATTGGCAAAAAAATCAGGATAAATTTTGATCCAAAAACTATAGCGGACGAGGAGATTAATCATGATAAAAAATAAACAGTTTGTTAATGTTTTATTGGTAATGGTGCTGGCTACAACTCTCGCGAGTTGCGCTCCGGCGAATACGATAAAAATTAACTCGCCAATTAGCGGGTTGCAGAATCAGGTTGAAGTACCACGTGAGCCGCCGTATTTTATTGGCGCGTATAACATGGGGGGAGTTAATATAGAGCGAGGAGAATTTCAGGCCAAGTTGGGATTTTTTCCCAGAGGACTGTACGCTGAAATGTCTCCTGGTCGGACAACTTATTTTGGTTGGACGGTGGATGAAAAAAAGCAAGGCCATCTGTTGCAAGTAATTTTTACCCCTTGGGGTGAATTGTTGGAAAAAGCAGATGGAAAAAATGTTGTCGCAATATATGCGACATTGGTCTATAGCAAGAAAATCAAAAGTGGCAAAGCCATCATTTTTTCGACTGAGCAGGAGTATATCTATGATGCCAGTCAGAAATATCCCGATGGAATTTCCTTGGATTGGGAGCGCTTTAAGACTGATGAGCGATATCGGAATGAGGTGACTATCAAATATGGGACGGAATTGTCACAGCTTCCTCAGTCTGAAGTTTTCAACTCAAGCGTGCGGAAATGGCGGCCGAATACTACGCCAGAAGGGATAAAATTTTTTAGTCCGCTTTTGACAAAAGACATGAAAGAGGTCGCCAGGATTAACCCTGGATGCACTTTCTTTCAGCGTTGGGTTAGGGATGGGGAATTCTATCTTTCTCCAAATCTTTTCACGACGGGAATTTCAGCATTTTTTGACTTGTATCGTGCAAGCAAAAAACAACCGATTGCTTGGAGCATGGGCTCGATGATAAATCGGGAAGATATGCTCTTTGTCAACCGATACCTCTCGGAGATTGAGAGGATGGTTATCATCAATCAGATAGGAGGAAAAAAATGAAAAAATATATAAATATAATTATTATCGTAGCAGTGGTGTCTTTTTGCGTGGCGACTTGCCATGCCGAGGACAGCCTTTCTCAGTTGGAGGCCTTTGGAAAAGCCTCTTTCGAACTTGGAAATCCTGGCTCAAAATATCAGAGTCGGGACGTCGGTGTTTCCGGCGGGGTCGTTTATCGGGAAAAAATTCCCGGTTCGAGCTCAACCACATTTGGAATGGGTGCTTATGGCGAGGGAGACAAATGGACCGTTGATAATTCTAAGACCAATGGCTCCAGTAAGAAAGCTACTGCAGTGCTGGAAGTGACCCACAAGGATGGGCGCTTGAGCGAGCGGGTGGTGATTCGGCCTGGCTATGGAGAATTCACAAAAGAGCAGGTTAAAAATAAAAAAACTGTCACAACCGATGGGAGCGGACTGGTTGTTGGAGTGGGCGGCCAGGTACGGTATCAAGTTAATCCTGGTAATACAGCCTTTGTGGAGGGTAATTTGTGGACTGGTCCAGGACAGTCCGCAACTGACGGAGAAATTTCCGCCGGAGTGGATACGCGGATAAGCAAATCTCTTCGGTGGGTAAATAAGGCCGGAGTGAAGATTCGTGATGGCGCATTTGCAGAATCAAAACTTCACCAGGAAACACCTATTGGAACAATCAGTGTTGGTGTGTGTCTCAGTATGACAACGGTAGGAGCTGACATGGGTTTATGCGTCAAAAAACCCATTCAGAAATTATTCGGTGATTCTCGCGCCGATGGTTTTAATCCTGTTGATCAGAACAGGGATAGCTTAAATGCAAATGATGAAAGGAGTTTGCCTCAAGTTTCTTCGGGAGTGATAAAACAAGGAGGAGAGCCGGAAATCACAATAATAAGGTAAGTGAAAATTTCCGGCAAAAAACAAGCCCCAGAAGCCATATGGTTTCTGGGGTCTTTATTATTTTAGAGACATTGCGACGCATTTGATATTTGTAGGTGATATTTTTTTGAGTTATCCACAGGGGAAAATAATTTTATAGTAGCGGGAATTATTTTTTTGTTGTATAATTTAGACAAGTTGAAATGTTATGGTTATCTTTTTTAATATGTATAATAAATTAGAAACAAAAAAATGAAAGAAAGTTTTGAACGGAGCGTATCTCCAGAGAGCGAGTACAAATCTAAATTTAGAAAATTGATCATGAAAGTCCATGGCGATACTTTTAAGGGTGATAAAGATGATATAGAGATGAAAGCTAAGGCAGCAGACTTTGCTCGGAAAATCAATGAATTGAATTCGAGTAAGCTTGATTGGAAAGATAAGCTGAATGAAATAGGTATATATGAAAAAAAAATCGAAGAGATGTTTAACGGAACTAATAAAAATGATGAGGGAGTGGAGAAGGTCTCAGAAGAAGCTGCAAGTGAGGAAAGCCCAGAAGAAAAAGCTCTCGTGCCCTATGGAGCAGAAAACAGTCGAGATGGAGTGGGGGCAACTCAGGAGCCAGAGGCTGCTGAGCGAGATGCTCGCAAAGATATGGGGGGAAAATTTGGTGAGGATATGGATGGCGAGAATGATGGCAAGTTCAAGATGGGTGAAGAAAAAGATCCTGATCATAACCTCGAAGAACAAGAAAAACTTAGCAAGCTCGAAGAGTTGCGGAATTTGGTGGAAGAAAAAAGAAAGGCCTATGCTGCTGAGGATTACAAGACAACTAATCTGTTTACTAAGCTTAAGGGAGTGTTGGGGTTGAAAAGTGAGAACTTGCCAAAGAGTGCCAAGGATTCATTTGCCTATCAGCAATATCAAGGTGTATTGAATGAATTGCGAGAGTTGCAGCTTCAATCAATGCGAGATAAATATGCGAACATTGACAACTTGCCACCAGCTGAAAAAGCAGTGGCAATGACGGAGATGAAAAAGGAGATGGGCGAAATGGCGACCTATTTTGGTATAAGTGAAAAAATTGATTTAGCGGGAGCAAGGACGGACGCGAGAACAACTGCTTGGTCAGAAACGAAAATTGGAAGATTCGGGGAGAAATCTTTGAAAAGAAGCGCAGAGTTGATTAACGCATATCGCAAGTTGGATCCAAAAGTAAAAACAGGCATTGCAATAGCGCTTTTCGCAGTTGGGGGTGTTGCCGCGCTTACTGGGTCAGCTGGTGTGGCTGCTGGTGTGGCTGGCGTGAGTTTGGTCCGAAGATGGATTAGCGGAGCAGCGCTTGGCGTGGGTGTGACGGCAGGGTTGGAAGCACGTTCAAGAAATAAGGCAAATGAGACTGCTGAAAAAAACAGAAATGAGATAGTGGGAAATCCCGATGAGAATTGGCAACAGCAATTTCAGGCACTCAATGAATATTGTGGTAGTGAGATGAAAACTTTTCATGACAGCTTGCAAAAAGAAAAGAGCCAAGCGAGAAATAGAAAATTGATCGGAGCTAGTGTTGGGCTTGCTGTTGGGACAGGAGCAGCTGGTTGGCTGGCGAGAGAGGGCTTTGGTTTGCTTAAACATGGCGCAGGTGCAGCTTGGGAACATATTAACGTGGGTGGAGCGGATGAGACCGGAGGTTTGCATGCCAGTGCAGGTGCTAGCCCCGTTGATCATGTCGGGTCTCCGCAAGTAGCTCCTCACTTGGATCATTCTAATGCGTCCTATGGTGATGCGTTTCATCCGACTGAAGCACCAGTATCAACGCATGGCGTCTATGAACATGTGGCAGTGAAGGGCGATAACGTTGAGAAGATGATGATACATCAGAAAATGGCTGAGGGAATGAGTAGGTCTGATGCGGAGAAGTTGGCTCATGTGATAGCTTCAAATCCTGATAACGAGGAGACTATTAAGCAACTGAGTAAGATTAAACCCGGGCAGAAAATTATCGTTGATTGGGAAAAAGGAACAGTTAAGGTGGATCGCATCCTCGGTGCTCATGTTAATGCTCCGGACGTGCATGCTGCTGGTGCTCCAGATGCGCACGTTGGTGCTTCTCATGCAGAAGGAACAACGATGCATCATCCTGCAGTTGAAAAAGCGATTCCGGTTGATCCGAACAATGTTGAACAGCCTGCTTCAGAAGCATCGACTCAAGAAGGTGCGAATCCAAGTGTTGAACCAGTTAGCGGTGGTGCACATGAAGGAGTGGGGAATGATGATAGCCCAGACTCAAATATGCAAGCGCACGCTTCGGCTGACGGGGATCGAATGTATCAAGAAACAACTAATGAATATAATAAAGCTTTCGGTTCTTACGGCGCTGAGGTAATGAGAAATATTCAAGCCATGCCAGAATCTATGCAAGCACACCAAGAAGAATTTTTGGAGCTTGGCAGGTTGAAAGTTGGTGCGGAAGAGGCTTTCGAGAGAGCCTTGCGCGATCCTGGTGATATCACTGGCGTGCGAGCAGGAGATCTTGAATTAGCCAGGACGAGTTATGAGACTGCCTATTCGAAGATTCTCAATGGACTTGCCGTGGAAACTTTTGCGGGACAGGAAATTGAAGGAGGAGTCGCCGGGCTGAAGGCGGCTGGAGCGGCTGATTTTCTGGACAGTGACTATGGGCAGAACGATAAAATTCTGGAGTTGAGAGAGTATGTTGCTTCACAATACGGAGAAAATTTTGCTAGCGTAAAGTCCGAAGATACTAGCGCGTTTAAATGGATAAATCGCATGCTCAAGGCCACTATCTCGCTAGGCGGAGATGATTACAAGAATTTTAGAATACCACAGGGTACCGGAAAATAGTGGGTATTTTTTTGCTGAAATAATTTAAAAATTAACAAAAATAAAATGGTTGATCAAGATCAATTACAAAAAGAGCTGATGGAAGAATTGGGGCTTTCCAATCTTCCGCTGGACAAGCAAAATGAAATTCTAATTAAAATGACCGAAGTACTTTTGAAAAGAATTTTCGTGGAAACAATGGAGCGGCTCAGCGATGTCGATCGGGATGCATATGAAAAAATGGTGGATGAAAAGAATGATCCGGAAAAGATCGGTGAATTTTTGAAAGAAAAGGTTTTGAACTATGATGAAATGGTGCAAAAAATCATCGTTGATTTCAAGGAGGAGATGAAGAAAGTGGAGTA
>JBAXPY010000048.1:0-8404 GCA_037132035.1 Candidatus Moraniibacteriota bacterium
TTTTAAATGATAAATCGACTAGGGCCATCATTCGATTTTGGATGATGTACTGCGTGCATTTGACAAAACATAGCTTTACGGGCTATAATGCGAGTGTTGATAGATTGATGATTCAGGTTCGCGAAAGCGGGCTTTTTATTTAAGTTAATTAGAATTTTAATTATTTAAAAATAATACTATGCGAAAACTTGGACAAATTAGAAAGCCAAGAAAGGAGAAAGAGGAAGAAGAGGCTCCAAAAGGAACTGGTGATTTTGGAAGCGCAATTTCTGCTCTTTGTGAAGAAAAGGGAATTTCAAAGGAAAAGGTGATTGAAACAATTGCGGCGGCGTTGGCTGCAGCGTACAAGAAAGATTATGGAAAAAAGGGACAAAATATCCGCGCAGAATTTGATGAGGTGAGTGGTGGCGCGAAGTTTTATCTTGTAAAGGAAGTTGTTGATGAGACGACGCGAGAATTTGTAGCGGAAAAAGAAGAGGGTGAGACGGAAGAAAAACAGGGTTATGCGGAAAGATTTCATGGTGGCAGAGAATCATCTTTTACTGAAGCGGTAGACGAGGAGAGATTACCTCGTTTTAATCCAGAACGTGATTTGACATTGGAGCAAGCAAGAAAGCAAAAGAAAAAAGCGGTTGTTGGTGACATCATTGAGACGGTTTTGCCAGAGGAAAAAGACTACGGTCGCGTGGCAGCACAAACTGCAAAACAAGTGATCATTCAACGTATCCGCGAAGCTGAAAGAGATTCGATGTTTGAGGAGTATAAAAATAAGGAGGGCGAAGTGATTAGTGGTGTTGTGCAGAGAGTGGAAGGGCGCAATGTTTTTATCGATATTGGAAAATCTGTTGGTGTGCTTTTCCCTGGTGAACAAGTGGAAAGAGAAAACTATCGTATTGGCCAACGCGTTAAGGTTTACCTGGCAAAAGTTGATGCAGGAACAAAAGGCCCTGGAATTACTCTCAGTCGAGTTCACCCTGATATGGTGCGACGGCTTTTTGAGCTTGAGGTGCCGGAAATTTTTGCCGGAACAGTTGAAATTAAAGCTATTGCCAGGGAAGCTGGTGAGCGTACGAAAGTCGCTGTGGCCTCAACAGAAGAAGGGATTGATCCAATTGGATCTTGCGTCGGACAGAAGGGCACAAGAGTGCAAGCGATTATTGAGGAGTTGGGCGGCGAAAAAATTGATATTATCCTTTGGAATGAGGATATTGCTAAATTTATCTCAGCGGCGCTTAGTCCTGCAAAGGTTTTGCGAGTTGACTTGAATGAGGCCGAGAAAAAGGCGACAACTATTGTGCCGGAGGAACAGCTATCACTAGCCATTGGAAAGCGCGGACAAAATGTGCGTTTAGCTGCAAAACTAACTGGTTGGAAGATTGATATTGCGGGAGTGAAATCTGAGGAAGATGGTGATGCGTCAGAAAGCAGTGAGCAGCAGTCAGAAGAGGAAAAGAGTGATGTTGCAGAAGTTGTTTCGCCTGAAGTTGTGGAGGAAAAAGTAGTTGAAGATAAAGTGGAGGAATAATTTCAGTAATGTCATCCCCGCGAAGGCGGGGATCTAGTGTAAAGACTTAATAAAAAAGATTATCCTTGTGCTTTAATGAGCTTAGTAGAAAAGGGTTAAAAAAATAGACTGATTTGACTAATTAAAATCTAAAACTTAAAGATTTTCATTCTAATGTGGTCGCGAGACTGGATTCCCGCCTTCGCGGAAATGACAAAGATGGTGATATATTCTTCTGAAGTTTTTCGTCAAAGCGTAAATAATAATAAAATACTTATTGTCAAAAAGATGAAAAAAACAATTATTATTGGACACAAAAATCCAGATACTGACTCAATCGTTTCTAGTTTGATTGCAGAACATTATTACAAGAATGTTCTCAAGATCGATGCCGTGGCATATCGTGCAGGCGAACTTAATAATGAGTCGAAATTTATTCTTGAAAAATTTTCATTTAAAACTCCACAGTTGCTAAAAAAAGCAAGTGGAAATGAACGGTTTATTTTGGTGGATCATAATGAGCTCAGTCAAACCGTGGATGGTTTGCAGGGCGGACAAATTGAAAGAATTATTGATCATCATAAAGTCAATCTGCAGGTGGAAGCTTCGCTGTATCTGCGAGTTGATCCAATCGGAAGCACAGCCTCGGTTCTTGCAAGAATGTACGGCGAGGCGGGAAAGAAAATTCCAGCGAATATTGCAAAAATAATACTGGCAGGGATTCTTTCTGATACGCTAAACTTAAATTCACCCACGACAACTGATGCGGATCGAAAATTAGTGAGAGAATTGAACAAGATTGCCAAACTTGATTTGAAGCAATTTGTGGTTGATTTATTTTCTGCCAAATCAAGCCTGAAGGGGATTTCTTTACCATTACTTATCACTCAAGATTACAAGGTATTTGAAATGGGGACGAATAAGGTTGGCATTTCAGCGTGGGAAACTACCAATCCTGGCAGTGTAACTTCGGAGAAAGAAAAAATTATAAAATTATTAGCTGAAAAAAAGCAGAAGGAAAAGTTGGATTATATCATTTTCATGCTAGTGGACATCGTTAAGGAAAATTGTACACTGTTTATTGTTGGAGAAAAAGAACAAGTAATTTTGCAAAAAGTATTTGCAGGAAAAATCGTTGGCGATGAGATGTTTTTGCCTGGCGTAGTTTCTCGCAAGAAACAAATCGTACCACAGTTGACCGAAGCTCTAAGTAAATAATTATTTTTTAAGTTGTTATGATCAAAAAATTACCTAAATCGAAAATCGAAGTTGAATTGACTGTTTCTTGGAAGGAATGGGAAAAGTTTATCGTGCCTGCTGTGGCGGAAATTTCTGCTGAATTCAAGTTTCCAGGATTTCGTCCAGGAAAAGCTCCGCGAAATTTGGTAGAGCAAAAAGTGGGTAAGGAAATGATTTTGAGCCACGCGGCGGAAAAAGCAATCAGTAGGAGTTATTCTGATTTTGTCGCCTGCGAAAAATTGGCAGTCCTTGGGAGTCCGAAAGTGGAGATTGATAAAATTGAAGAGGGTGGCGATTTAGTGTTCAAAGCGACAGTATCCGTGATGCCAAAAGTCGTAGTGTTGGATAAGTATAAGGAGGCAATAAAAAAGATTAATGCGGAGTATCAGAAAAAAACAACAGAGATTGGTGAGGAAGAAATAATGCTAGAGTTGGAGAAAGTTGCCAATAGTCGCGTAAAGCTTGTGACGGTTCGGCGCGCAGTGGCTAATAATGACAGTGTGGAAGTGGATTTTTCTGTGAGTGTTGACGGAAAGGTTATTGAGGGCGGTGAGAGCAAAAACCATGCGCTTGTAATCGGTAAAGGTGTGTTTATTCCCGGTTTTGAAGAGGAATTGATTGGTATGAACGAAGGAGATGGGAGAACATTCGAATTAACGTTCCCGAAAGATTATCATAAGAAAGATTTGGCTGGAAAAGTAGCTAGTTTTCAGGTGAAAATGAATTTAGTGCAGGAGAGGCAAGTGCCGGAAATAAATGATGAGTTTGCGGTATCGCTGGGAAAATTCAAAGATCTTTCTGAGTTGAGGGTTAATATTAAGGAAGGTTTCGAGCATGAAAATGAGCATAAGATGAAAGAGGAGAAGCATACTAAATATTTAGATGAGATTGTGAAAAATCTGGAAGGAGAATTGCCAGATGCGCTTGTCGCTGATGAGTTGAATCGCATGGTTCAAGAATTTGAAGGTCAGATTCAATCGACAGGAATGACGCTGGATAATTATCTGGAAAAATTGAAGAAAACTAAGGCGGAATTTTTGAAAGAGTGGGAGCCACAAGCTGAAAAAAGAATAAAATCAGCCTTGGCATTGAAAGAAATCGCTAAGCTGGAAGAGATTAAGATGGATTCAGCTGAGATTGAAGCAGAGATGAATAAGACTCTCCAATATTACAAGGAAGTGAAGGATTTTGAGAAAAATGTGGATATGGAGCGACTATATAGTTATGTCAAAGGAACCTTGGAAAATGATAAGGTATTTGAATTGTTGGAGAAATTATAATTATTTATAATTGCCAAATCTATGCAAAATAAAATTACAAATCAATATCTCATTCCAACCGTAATTGAGAAGACTAATAATGGCGAGCGAGCTTATGATATTTATTCGCGTCTCCTGAGGGACCGCATAATTTTTCTAGGTAGTCCGATTGACGATGTATCGGCCAATATTATTATTGCGCAGCTTTTGTTTCTGGATTCGCAAAATGCAAAAGAGGATATCAAACTCTATATCAACTCGCCCGGTGGCTCTGTCACATCGGCGCTAGCAATCTATGATACGATGCAATTTGTCAAAGCAGATGTCTCAACAATTTGCATAGGAATCGCAGCGAGCGCCGCTGCTTTACTTTTGTCTTCTGGGGCTAAGGGTAAGCGAATAGCGCTCCCTAATAGTGAGGTGATGATTCATCAGGTTATGGGCGGTACACAAGGGCAGGCTACGGATATTGATATTCATGCAAAACATATTTTGAAAACTAAGGATCGTTTAAATGAGATTCTGGCGCGGCATACTGGGCAATCAATTTCTAGAATTGCCATTGATGCTGAGCGCGATTTCTTCATGAGCGCGATTGAGGCGAAGAAATATGGAATTGTGGACAAGATTATTAAATAGGTTGGATTCTATATTTGCATATAAAAAACACCCCGCTTGAGACAGGGTGTTTTTTTAGTTAAGCTTGTTTTATTTTACATAACCTAAAAATGACAAGAGGCTTTCGCCGGACATTTTCGCAGGCTTTTTGATGTTTAGAAGGTCTAGAATTGTAGGTGCGATGTCGCTAAGCAGTCCTGATACCTCAAATGTATAGGCGCTTCCACTTGCTTGGTGATTTTCACTTGTAATAAACCAAAGGGGGACAGGATTGGCTGAGTGCTCCGTGTTTCTTTCGCCTGTTCTGAAGCTAATCATCTCCTCAACATTCCCATGATCAGCGGTAATTAGTAAGCAGCCATCTTTGGAAAGAACATTTCTAATGAGTTCTTCTACGCATTTGTCGACAGTTTGGACTGCCAAAATTGCAGCTTCCTCATTTCCGGTGTGACCAATAATATCGGCATTGGCATAGTTGATTAGAATAAAATCATATTTTTCTTCTTTAATGAAGTCACAAACTTTTTCAGTTATTTCTTTGGCGCTCATTTCCGGCGCTTCATCAAAGCGTGCCACATCTTTGGATGGTATGATTAGGCGATCTTCCAGAGGGAAGGGCTCTTCGTTTCCTCCATTGAAAAAATAGGTAACGTGAGCAAATTTTTCTGTTTCTGCAATACGTAATTGAGTGATTTTGTTTTCAGCTAAAACTCCGCCCAAACAAGTATTCACCTCAACTACCGGGAAAGCAATATCGTTCACTGGTAAGTCGGCTTCATATTGAACCATGGCAACAAAATGAAGATTATTGATTGGTGCTTTTTCAAATTTATTGAAACCAGGCAATACGAAGGCTTTCGTTATCTCTCGAGCACGGTCTTCGCGAAAATTGAAAAAAATAAGAGAATCGTTTTCTTTGATTGTGGCAACAGGTTTTCCACCTTCCGTGACAACTGCTGGTTCAATATATTCATCAAAAATATCCTTTTTGTAAGATTTTTTGAGATATTCGATTGGATCTTCGATTTGATTCTCAGTTCCCTTAGTCATTGCGTCATAGGCGAGCTTGACGCGATCCCAGTTATTATTTCGATCCATGCCGTAGTAGCGTCCGCCAATGGAGGCGATTTTTCCAACACCATAGCCATCGATTCTTTTTTGTAGCTCTGCGATGCAGTCTGTTCCCGAGGTGGGCGCGCAATCTCTTCCGTCGGTGAAGATATGTAGGTATACTTTTTTAAATTTCTGATCTTGCATCAACTCTAAGAGGCCATAAAGATGATCGACATTAGAATGAATGCCGCCTTTTCCCAAGAGGCCCATTATATGAACAGCCGCATCATTTTTTTTGACATGTTCAATCGCACCCAAAAAAGCATGGTTTTTGAAAAACTCTCCATTTTGAATTGACATTGTGATACGAGGAAGGTTCTGATAGAGTGTTTGGCCCGTGCCAAGAGTAAGATGCCCAACTTCGGAGTTTCCTGGTTCTCCCCAAGGAATACCAACCGATATTCCTGAAGCCTGAAGGGCGATGTGTGGATAGAATTGATTGAGCTTGTCGATAGTGGGTAGCTTTGCAGTGCTTAGCGGGTTGCCTTGTTGTTTCTCGCTGATGCCCCAGCCATCTAAAATTACTAAAACAATTGGTTTGAAGATGCTTTTCATATTCTGGGTGTGTTTTTCTAATTCTTACTGATAAATAATAACACTTCTCATACTTTTTGACAAAAGACGGCCATTGTAATACCATTAGGGGGGTAGATAATTGTTTAAATAAGTCTAGCTTATATTGGTAAAGGGAAATAATTGGGGATGGAAGCCCAATTTTTCGAAAAAATAATTGTGTCTAAGTGCATTTATGATTTATCAATTGATTAGAAAAAAATATTATGGAAATAGGTCTCACGGTGCTTGTCACCGGTGTTTTATCTTTGGGAATAGGTGCGGTCTTGGGCTATTATGCAAGACAGACAATTGCTAAAAAACAGCTTTCTACGGCAGAAGGCAAGGCAGTGAAGGTGGGAGAGGAAGCCGAAAAAAAAGGACAGGAAATAATTTTAGAGGCGAAAAATAAGGCGGTTAATATCCTGGAGGAAGCAAAGAAAAAGGAATATGACCGGGAAGAGCTGCTCAGAAGAACAGAGGCACGCTTGGATAAGAAGGAAGAAGGATTGGAAGCGAAAATCTTAGAACTAGAAAAAGAAAAAGATCTTTTGGTCCAAAAATCGGAAGAAGTGAGGGCTATTAGGAAGGAAGTGGATGAAGCTAGGAAGCAGGAATTAAAAAGACTGGAAAAAATTGCTGGTCTTTCTAAGGAGGCGGCAAAAAAAATTCTCTTGCAACTTACGGAGGAGGAAAGCCGCGATTTGTTGGCCAAGAGAATGAAGTCATTAGAAATAGAGGGTCGTGATACTCTTGAGAAAAAAGCTCGAGATATAATGACTCAGGCAATCCAAAAATATGCTGGCTCTCACGCTGCAGATGTTACAACAAGCATTGTGGCGATTCCATCGGATGAAGTGAAGGGTCGAATTATCGGAAGAGAAGGAAGGAATATTAAAGCCTTAGAGCGTCTTACGGGAATTGAAATTATTGTCGATGATACCCCGGAAGCAATTGTTATTTCTGGTTTTGATCCAATACGCAGAGAGATTGCAAGGATTGCAATTGAGAGGTTGATTTCTGATGGTCGGATTCACCCAACTAAGATTGAGGAAGCAGTGGATTTTGCTAAATTAGAGATAAATAACAAAATTCGTGAAGCAGGAGACGCCGCGGCGTATGATGTGGGTGTTGCCGGTTTAGATCCTAAATTGGTGCATATTTTGGGACGCCTGCGTTATCGAACAAGTTATGGTCAAAATGCGCTTTTGCATTCTTTGGAGGTGGCACATTTGTCTGGAGCATTAGCTGCGGAACTTGGAGCTGATGTGAGTCTCGCAAAGAAAGCTGGACTTTTGCATGATATTGGGAAAGCAATCGATCATGAAGTGCAAGGAACCCATGTTGAAATTGGTATTAAAATTTTGGAGAAATTTAAGATTGGAAAAGAAATTATTGATGCGATGAAATCGCACCATGAAGATTATCCATTCGAAACTCCTGAATCAATGATAATTTCAGCAGCGGATGCGATCTCAGCATCTCGTCCGGGAGCAAGAAAAGACACATTGGAAAATTATCTGAAGCGCCTGGAGGAGTTGGAGGCGGTAGCGACATCTTTTCCTGAGGTTGAAAAAACTTATGCGATTCAAGCTGGAAGGGAGATTCGCGTCTTTGTTAAGCCTGATAAGATTGATGATTTGGGTTCGATAAAATTGAGTCGTGCGATTGCTGACAAAATTGAAAAAGAATTGAAATATCCAGGAGAGATAAAGGTTAATGTTATCAGAGAAACTCGAGTTGTGGAATATGCTAGATAGTATGAATAAATTCCATTTGCTTTATTTAAAGCAAATGTAGTAAAATAGAGAGACAGATAAAGATGGCCTGCCCACATCGCTTCGCGCGAAGTGTGGTGGGTGGGGATAATAATTAAAGTACGCGCCAAAGTTTAGTTTCCGAAAAATTAAAGGACTTGGCGAAACTATTGAAAGGAGGTGATAATATGGCAGGCAATATTAATAAAGATGCTTTGGTAAGCGCAATCAGCGAAAAAACTGAATTGTCAAAGAAGGACATCGAAATGGTGCTCGAAACAATGATCGAAGTTATCACTAAATCTTTGAAAAGCGGAGATAAGGTGACAATGACCGGTTTTGGAACATTTAAGGTTTCTAAT
>JBAXPY010000049.1:0-8274 GCA_037132035.1 Candidatus Moraniibacteriota bacterium
ATATTACTGGGGCGATTGCTGTTAACAATTTTTCTGCGATTAAGGCGGATTTTTTGGCGATCAGTCGAGTCTTTTGGGCGCTCTCGCATTTCGACAAGTTAATCACTCAGCAAGAGAAAGACGCTCATGTTTTCGAGTTGCTTATTGCGTACCTAGAAGCGATGGAAAAATTAATTGGGGAAAAGAAGGCGGAGTATAAATTCGATATTGTTACTTTGGGATTTCTTTTTCGGCTCACTGAAAGTTTGGGGTATAAGATTCGAGTGGAGAATTGCGCAAATTGCGGGAGAAAAATTATAGCGGGGAATGAGAATTTTTTTAGCGCTGAGCGAGGTGGGGCATTGTGCGCCATTTGTGCCAAGACGGAAAGAAAAAAAGTCAAAAATAGCGACACGTCGATAAAGCTCGTGAAAATATTTTTGAAAAATAAAATTAGCAGCTTTTCCAAATTAGAAGTGGCGGAAAAAGATTTGCGAGAGTTGAAGCTGATTTGGAATGAATTGATTGATTGGGTATAGGGACTCTTGCGCGAATGGATTTTTTTGGTATAATATAAATATGAAAAAAGAAATCAAAAAAAATAAAAAAGTAGTTACCTTGAATTTGCCGAAAGAAGCTCCACCTGAAAAGAAAATAGTTGAATTGGGTGAAAAAATGAATAAAGATATTCCCATAATCTTTGCCTTGGTGGCTGTGGTTGCTGTAGTTGTTTTTTTTGGTGGATGGGCGTGGCATCTGAACAATCAAATAAAAAATTGCTCATCTGCAAATTTCACAAAAAATTTACCTGAAAAAAACGCATTGAAAAAAAATAATAATTTGCCTGAAAAACAAGTAGTAAGCAATGAGGTAGTTTACACTAACAAGGACCTGGGTTTTGAATTGCTTATGCCAAAAGATGGTAAGCGGTTTGCGGTCAAAGAAATTTCTCCCAAGGGAATGAATTCGGCAGTTACTTTTGGATTGCCCTTTTCTGATAGTGAAGTCAGGAAAATTAAAAAAGAGGATTATAGCGAGATATTCCGGATAGAGTTGGTGCCGGTAGTCGATTTGGAGAAGGCGGAAAAAACGTGTCGCGATAAAAATAGGCAGTTTCCTCTTTGCGACAATGATGATCGGGAATTGGGGCGAAATGCTCAATTCGTGTTTGTGTATACGCGGTATGATAAGTTGGACGCAGTGGAAAAGAGCAAAACGAAGCTGATTCCTGATGACTTTGATGAGTCTGTCTTTTCCGAGGCTGACGATATTATCAAGAGTTTTCGCTTAATTCCAGTACAAGCTGGGTTGGAAAATAAGAGTCTATAAGGAGGTTTTTTTTGAATTTTTTAGTGGAGACAGAGCTTTTTTGTCTTCACTTTTATTTTCCTTCGAATGTTGCTATAATATCAAAGTATGAATTACCAAAAAACAATAAAAAATTTAGCGTTAACCATTTTCGTGGCTTGGTTGATTGTTGTCGATTTCAGAATCTATCAGGAAAAAGCCTTTGCGGCTGACGGTGCTGATGATATTCAGAATGACATTGAAAAAGTGCAAAGCAAGGCGGAGAAGGTGAAAAAGGAACTGAGCACTTCCCAGACATTGCTTCAAAAAAAGAATGCAGAGTTGGGGACGACAAAAAATTTATTACAAAAAACACAAAGTGAAATCGGAAGAAAGGAAGTTGAGGTTAATAATCTTAATCAGCGCATAAAATTAAACAGAGAGATGCTGGAGGGTTATATCTTGGAAGCCTATTATGCCGACGAAGATCCTCTTTCAGGCTTACTTTTGGGTGATGCTAGAGATTATGGTATGTCAGGTGATTTTGATCAAATTTTAAACGTGAAAGAAGAAATAGTACTCACTCTTGGCGAAATCAAGAAGGCCAAAGAAGACGTTGCTAAGACTAAAGAAGAATTGGATAATAAAAAAGAGGATCATGAGAAGTTGATTACTATTCAACAAAGTCAGCAGGTTGAGATTAAAACTGATATTAATCAAGCGCAGGCAACACTATCTGAACTTAATGCCAAGATTGATAAATTGAAAAGTGAATTATCGAGCCTACTCACTGCCGCGGTTAGTTTCAAGAATGTAACAGATGCGGCGACTTTTGCGGCTAAGGTGACTGGTATTCGGAAGGACTATCTTCTAGGTGTTTTAGTTGTGGAGTCTAACCTTGGGCGCTATACCGGAGGCTGTAATTTTAAAGAAAGTCGGATGAGTGGTTATCGGGCATCAGTTTTTAAGGAGATTTGCAATGAGCTTAAGTATGATTATAATAAACAAAAAGTTTCTTGCCCACCCAAAGGGTATAAGGGCACTGGTGGCGCGATGGGCGTGGCACAATTCATGCCAGATACTTGGGCTGGATATAAGAGTTCGATTGCTTCGGTGACTGGACACAAAACACCTGATCCATGGAGTTTAACTGACGGTGTGGTGGCAATGGCGCTAAAACTTTCAAAGGTTGATGGCGTAAAAGAACATAAGAAATCCGCTGAAGCTAAGGCCTATTGCGTGTATTTGGCTGGGGGCAATTGGCCGGCATATTGCGATTCAAAAGGGGTTAACTATGGTGAAAAAGTCCTATATTGGGCGGATAACTATGAACGGGTAATGAATTAATTTTGGCATTTTTTGACTTACGCGTTCACCAAAAACAATCTTCAAAGCGCGGGACTGCCCAAAATTTGCCTTTGCTTCTCTTAGCTCTCGAAACTGCTGAAATTTTCCAGGTCAATATTGGCTATAGAGAAGCTTGCTTTTGGCAAACGCGTAAGTCCTGTATTTATAAAAAGAGACGCTCCATAATGGAGCGTCTCTTCTAAAAAGGTTGCTTTAAAGCCTTGTTTGGTGTATGGTTGATATATAGGCGAGATATAATATTTAAAACTAAATCGATGGAAACGTTTAAAATATTGGGAGGAAAAAAATTGAAAGGGGAGATTGAAGTTCGTGGTTCGAAAAATGCGACAACGCCGATTCTTGCCGCGACGCTACTGACCAAAGAGGAATGTATAATCTCTAATATTCCGCTTATCGAAGATGTTTATCGTATGCTTGAAATATTAGCGAGCATGGGATCAGAGATTAGATGGTTGGGAAAAAGAAAGATTAGTATTAAAAATGAGAAGATTGACCCAAGGAAGATGGATCTTATAACGGTGAAAAAACTACGTTCTTCAATCTTGCTTTTAGGCTCTCTTAGCGCGCGCTTTGATAAGTTTGAATTTTATCGTCCCGGTGGCTGTGTGATTGGTGCGAGGCCACTTGGTACGCATTTTGAAGCTTTGCGGAAGATGGGAGTGGATATCTTGCAGAGCGAGCAGGGCTATTCGGTGATGGCAAAAAATAGAAAATGCGCAAAGTTTACGCTGGGAGAGATGTCGGTGACAGCGACGGAAAATGCAATGATACTTGCTGCTGTTCTTCCGGGAAAAACGATAATCAAAGCGGTAGCCTGTGAGCCGCATGTTGAGGACTTGGGAAGATTTTTAGTATCGCTCGGTGCAAAAATCAAGGGGTTGGGAACGCATAGTTTGGAAATTATTGGCGCAAAGAAAACGTTTAAAGTCAGCCACACAATTATTCCGGATGCCAATGAGGCAGCTACTTTTTTGATTCTGGGCGTAACAACGGGGAGTAGCATCGTGGTGAAAAATGCCAAAGAGGCGCATCTCGATTTGGTTTTGGAAAAATTGCGTGAGTTCGGAGCAGATTTCAAAATTAGCAAAAATGCTATCGAAGTTATCCCGGCAAAAAAACTAAAGGCGGTATCCAAAGTGGACACAAGAACTTATCCTGGCGTTCCTTCAGATGTTCAAGCTCCTTTTGGTGTTTTGGCCACACAGGCCCAAGGGGAGACACTTATCCATGATTCACTCTATGAAAGTCGTTTTAACTATGTGGGGGAATTGAGAAAGATGGGGGCTAAGGCAAAAATTCTTGATCCGCATCGGGTGCTTATCAGCGGCCCAACACAATTGAAGGGCAAAACGATTACAAGTTTTGATTTGCGCGCTGGCGCAACACTGATTATTGCAGCGCTCATTGCCGACGGCGAAACTACAATAAAGGAAATTTATCAGGTTGACAGAGGTTATGAAAAAATCGAAGAGCGGTTGCAAAAGCTGGGCGCTGATATTGAGAGAATTGCTGAAAAAAAGTAGTAAGTAATATGGGTTCATGCTTATAGAAAAACAAAATTAAAATCAGGCGTACCAAAAAAATTGAGAACCGGGAAAATGCGATAGAGTCGAATGGTTTGGTTCAGGAAGATTTCCGAAAAATCTCAATCAGGCAACAAGAGAAACAATTAAAAATTATCTAGCTGGGAAATATATTAAGTTAAAATAAGGAAATTATCATGCTTGTACGGAAAATAGGAATAGATTTAGGCACAGCCAATGTTTTAGTTTTTGTCCCTGGCAAGGGAATTGTTTCTAATGAGCCATCCGTGGTGGCGATATCACTTTTGGAAAATAAGGTTCTTGCGATTGGCAATGAGGCAAAGGAAATGCTCGGGAGGACGCCAGATACCATCATGGCGAGTCGCCCGATGCGTGATGGTGTAATTGCTGATTACAAAATCACTGAAGCGATGCTTAAGTATTTTATTAACAAAGTTAGTGGAAGATTTCGCTTGATTCGTCCTGAAGTGATGGTGTCTATTCCAGCAGGCGTGACTTCGACAGAAAGAAGGGCAGTGATTGATGCGACAATCAGGGCGGGAGCAAAAATGGCCTATGTTGTGAAGGAGCCAATTCTGGCGGCAATCGGTGCGGGAATTCCGATTAACAATGCAGCGGGCAATATGATTATTGATATTGGAGGGGGGACATCAGAAGTGGCCGTGGTATCTCTCGGTGGTGTTGTTTCCGCGCATAGCGCACGGGTTGGTGGAAACAAGATTGATCAAGCTATCGCCGATTATATTAAGCGAAAATACAGTCTTTCGATTGGAGACCGTACGGCGGAAGACGTGAAGATTAAGATTGGCTCCGCTTTGCCTCAGGTAAAGGAGGATTATATGGATGTGCGGGGGCGTGATTTGACTGGAGGCTTGCCACGAACGGTACGCATTTCTTCTAATGAAGTAACTGAAGCGATTCAAGACGAGCTGCGCGAAGTGATTAATGCAATCAAAAAAGTGCTGCAAGAAACTCCGCCGGAACTGGCGGCGGATATTATGGATAAGGGCATGGTGCTTTCTGGCGGCGGGGCGCTTCTGCGCAATCTTGATCAATTAATCACTAAAACCATTGGCGTGCCATGTTATGTGGCAGATGACGCGCTGTATTGTGTAATTAAGGGAATCGGGATTGCTCTAGAAAATCTAGATATGTATAAGCGGACGATGATGCTAAGTAAATAATTTTTTATTTATGAAAAATTTAAAAATAGTACTATTGTCACTCCTAGTATTTTTAGCAAGTGGGTATATGTTGAATTTTATGCCAGTACTAAAATCAAATACTTGTGGTTGCAATAACTTTAAGACACATTACGTTTCTTTGAATTATATGTTTTCTTGTTTTTGCTCAGCTACGAATGGGGATGACTTTCCTGGCTTCTTGAGACATCCGATAGTTAATCTTTTTTTAGTAATTTTGCCTTTTATTTTTTTAATCTTAGGTTTTAAATTTTTTAAAAAAATTATAAAATAATGAAAATCGGTATTGATGGCTCTAGGGCTTTTTTAAAACAAAGAACTGGTGTTGAAGAGTATTCCTATCAGGTGATTAGGCAACTGCGTACCCGTCTGAAAGAGCACCGCGTCATTCTTTATCTGCGAGGGACGCAGAAGGTGGATTTTTCTGTGCCCAAAAATTGGCAAATCAAGAAGATCCGATTTCCCCGCCTTTGGACGCAAATCGGACTATCCATGGAACTTTTCCTTCATCCAATCGATGTCCTTTTTGTCCCGGCACACACTGTGCCGGTTTTTCATCCCAAAAAAACTGTTGTGACAATCCATGGTTTGGAATATGAGATTATGCCAGAAGCATATTCTTCTTTCGAGCGATTCTACATGCGATTTTCGATTAAAAATTCTTGTCGTTGGGCAACAAAAATTATTTGTGTTTCCAAAAACACCAAAAGAGATTTAATGAACCTCTATGAGGTTTCAGAAGATAAAATTAATATTGTCCATGAGGGCTATGAAGATAAGACTGGAGAGCTTGATTGGGAAGATGGCAGAGAGGTTGAGGAAATGAAGCCATATCTATTTTTTATGGGACGCCTGGAAAAACGCAAAAATATTTCAGGCATAATAGAAGCATTTGGTTTATTCAAAAAAAAGACCAATGCTAAGCATAAATTGGTTTTGGGTGGTAAATTTGGTTTTGGAGAGGCTGAAATACGCGAGTGCATTGAGCGGTCCGAGTATAGAAAGGATATCGTGGTACTGGGCTATGTGAAAGATGTTAAAAAATGGCAATTGTTTAAAAACGCCGCTGTTTTTCTTTTCCCCACCCTCTATGAAGGTTTTGGCTTGCCTGTTTTGGAAGCGCAAAGCCAAGGTGTCCCAGTTATCACTTCCAACACATCATCACTCCCGGAGGTGACCAATGGAAGCGCGTATCTAGTTGATCCGACAGAGCCAGAAATGATTTCCGAGGCGATGATTGCTCTTTCGCAAAATGAGAAGATGGCTAGGGACATGATAAAAAAAGGTTATGAAAATATCAAGCGGTTTAGCTGGAAAAACTGCGCGGATCTTATTGCAACGGTTTTGACGGAGTAGGTAACAAGAAGAGCTAAATATACTATCTTTTAAGTATCAGGCGTTTGTTTCATAGAAGAAGAATTTATTAGAAATATCTTAAGATGCTTCTAGTTCTGGTGCAAAAACTGTTGATTTGTGCTAGAATTGGAATTGCTGAAATATTTGCTAAAATGACTAATCTGGGTCTCAGGGACCGCTAAATGATATGTTTAATAAAAAAGAACTAAAAGTTGCTTTGGTGCATGATTTTCTTGTTGAATTTGGCGGGGCGGAGCGAGTTCTGAAAACGCTTTCGGAAATGTTTCCAACTGCGCCAATCTATACATTACTTTCGGAGAAAGAAAAATTTCCCGATTGGCTGAAGAATAAGAAAGTGGAAGTTTCTTTTTTGCAAAAGTGGCCTAGGTTTTTGCGTAATAGAAAAAAGTGGCTTTTGCCATTTTTGCCAGTGGCACCAGAAACTTTCAATTTGCGTGATTTCGATTTGATCATTTCTAGCTCTGGGGCATGGTCCAAGGGAATAGTGACTCGTCTTGATACGATTCACATCTCCTATTTGCATAGCCCGATGCGTTTTGCTTGGGATATGAATGGGGAATATTCGCGTCAGCAAAATAAAGGTGGCATCATTAATTTTTTCAGTCGATATATGTTGAATTATATCCGCCTTTGGGATTTTGCTGCTGCGGATAGACCAGAATATTTAATTGCTAATTCTCATTATACGAAAGACAGGATTAAGAAGTACTATAATCGCGAAGCCCCTGTTATTTATCCGCCCGTATCGCCACACGAAGCGTTGCGGACGGATTCGCCAGTTTTTGCTAATAAAGCTAGTGGTGCTGCGGTTAAAAAAGAGAAATACTTTCTTGTTGTCTCACGACTTTCCGCTTATAAAAAAATTGATGTGGTTGTGGAGGCGTTCAATAAATTGGAGTTGCCACTGGTGATTGTGGGTATTGGCGATCAGGAAAAATATCTTAAATCAATAGCGGGGAAAAATATTAAATTTTTAGGTTTTCAGCCCGATGCGGAATTGTCAAAAATATATGATGGGGCTCGGTGCTTTATTTTTCCAGCACTTGATGATTTTGGCATTGCGCCGGTGGAGGCGATGTCGCATGGTGTTCCTGTGATAGGTCTTAGGATGGGTGGAATGAGGGAGATTCTGCTTGAAGGAAGGACGGGTGAGTTTTTTGACAGTGTCACCTCGGAGATTGTTGCTGACGGCGTACGTAGATTTCGGGAAAATGAAGGTAGCTATAGCAAGGAAGTGATTATGGCGCGAGCCAAAGAATTTAGTGAAGAAAAGTTTATAAGGGAATTGGAAATATTTATTGATACTATATATGAAAATCTTGGGAAACAAGAAAATCGTCGATTCGTTGAATAGGGCGATAGAGAAAAAAGTTTTTGTGCAGAGTTATCTTTTTTGCGGTCCAGAGGGGATTGGGAAATTTTTAGTGGCCAAAGAATTTGCAGAAAAGTTAACTGGGAATAGTGACGGAGTGGTGAACCCAAATCTGCTTATAATTGAGCCGGAAATAGAAGAAAAG
>JBAXPY010000050.1:0-8052 GCA_037132035.1 Candidatus Moraniibacteriota bacterium
CAGGCGCGCTGAGTCCAGCTGATTGGAATATTTTCAACAATAAACAACCAGCCGGTAGCTATCTTACAGCCAATCAAAATATTATTCTAAGTGGAGACGTGACCGGTTCGGGCGCAACTGCTATCACCACCGCAATCGGCAATGATAAAATCACCGAAAGCATGTTGAAAGAAAGTACAGGCGCGCCAGCTAATAGCAATATTCTAACTTATAACGGAGCTACTCAAGGTTTTGCTTGGGTGGCCACTGCTCCAGCTACCTCCCACAATCTTTTTTCTTCCTCTCATGCCGATATGGCAGCGGTCACTCCGATTCAAGGAGACATTATCTACTACACCGGCACGCAATGGACGACGCTTGGAGCAGGAACAAATGGCAATTTTCTCAGGACAAATGGAACAGGCGCGGTTCCCAGTTGGCAAACTGCCGTTGGCACGACTTATACTGCCGCTGCAAACAACTTACTTCAACTGAGTAGTAATGAGTTTTCTGTGAGGCAAGGCACGATGACGGATACTAAACTATGTACCTACACCACTGCCAGTGGTTTAGTTTGCGATACTTCTGCTTCTTCTTTCACGCACAATCCTGCCACTATCAATTCCACAGCCAATGGACTTTCTATCGATGGTTCTCAACAAATTTCTCTCGCGCTTTCTTCGACTTCAACGACTGGAGTGCTATCCAGTACCGATTGGAATATTTTCAACAGCAAACAACCAGCTGGCAGTTATCTTACCAGTTTTACGGAGCTTGATCCGCGTCTGCCAGTCGCAGGAACAAACGGCAATCTGTTGCAATCGAATGGCAGTGCTTGGACCAGTTGGACACCGAACTTTCTCACTGGCACCAAAGTCGATAGTTTCAACACCAGAACGGGAGCGGTCACGCTCACCGGCACTGATGTCACTAATGCGCTAGCTTTTACACCCTACAATACTACTAATCCAAGTAATTATCTTTCCACCGTTGATATTTCTGCCAATACGAATCTGGCTGTTTCCGGTACACTGCTACGTTTAACCGGCGATACTCTCTCGCTAAAAGAAGGCTTGCTTACCTCTGGAAAGCTTTGTATCTATGACGGAACTAATTTAGTTTGTGATACCTCTTCCGCTTCTGTTGGCCACACTCCTGCGACAATCAGTGTTACTCCAAATGGCCTTTCGATTGATAGTGGTCAACTAATTTCTCTGGCTCTCGCTTCCACTTCTGCCACAGGCGCGCTGAGTCCAGCTGATTGGAATATTTTCAACAATAAACAACCAGCCGGATCCTATCTTACTAGCTTTACCGAAACCGATCCCGTTTGGCTCGCTGAGAAAACTAATTATTCCACCAAGACGGTAGCGGACGGACTTTATCTCGCTATAGGAGGAACAGCTATCAACTCCGCCTTGCTGGAAAATCACAACGCCAGCTATTTTCAAACTGCTTTAGGTTTTACTCCCTACAATGCTACTAATCCTGCCGGCTATATTTCCAGCTACACAGAAACCGATCCCATTTTTCTTGCCAGTTCTGCACACAGCGTTACCGCGTCCCATCTCACTATTTTGGGCAATACCTCCGGCACCAACACTGGTGATAACGCTATCAATACTCTCTATTCCGGTCTAGCTTCATCTAAGCAAGATGCTCTCTCCGGAACAGGTTTTGTCAAAATCACTGGCACAACAATTTCCTATGACAATTCCACCTATGTCACCGCCTCCAGTCTCCACAATGCCGTCACTCTTGGCACATCAGCCAATGGTCTCAGTCTTTCCACTCAAGAGCTCAGTCTGGGTCTGGCTTCCACCAGTGCTATCGGAGCGCTATCTAATACTGATTGGAATACCTTCTCAGGAAAGCAAAACAATCTTGGTTTCACACCATACAACTCCACCAATCCCAACAGCTATGTCAGCTTTGCCACTATTCTCACTCTTGATGGAACCGGATCAGGGCTAGATGCAGATAAATTGGATGGTTTTGACTCAAGTGCTTTTGGCGACGCGACAGCGGCTAATCAGACGACGATTATGACGAGGATTGGGACGAACGGCGATGCGTCCTCAATGAGCTCGACCCTGTTTGCGGGACAACATATGCTTTCCGATGTTCTTGGAACAAATGATGCTAACAATGCTTTTGATTCTTCCGCGGTGGTGGCGAATGCAGATGGGAGTGTTTTGGAGAGATTGGAAAGTATTCAAAGCAGTAGTGGTTTTGTTTGTAACCGAGATACGGTCAGAGACTCAGACGGAAATTATTATCGTACTATTTCCGTCGGTACTCAATGCTGGATGAATGAAAATTTACGAACCGGAACGATGCTGGCTTCTGGCGCTACGATGCCAACCAATAACGGAATAATCGAAAAATGGTGCTATGGTAACGATATTGCTCGTTGTAATCAGGAGGGTGGATTTTATCATTGGGATGAAGCCATGGCTTATTCCACTACCGAAGGAGCGAAAGGTATTTGTCCGACTGGTTGGCACATTCCCACTGATGCTGAGCAATACACGATGGAAAAATACTTGACTGATGCTGCGAGCACCTGCGATGCCTCGCGAAATGGAGCTTGGGACTGTACTTCAGCTGGAACAAAGCTGAAATCCGGCGGCACTTCCGGAATGAATTTTCCCTTGGCAGGCCGCCGCGTTACCGACGGCAGTTTCGACCTTCGGACGGCGTACGCCTACGTCTGGTCTTCATCTCAGTCTGGCACCAATGCCTGGAGCCGGGTCTTGGATTCGGTGTACGCCACGGTCCTCCGGAACGCCTATTCCAAGGCGTTCGGTTTTTCAGTGCGCTGTCTCAAGGATTGACCATTTGACAATTTGACTATTTGAAATTTTTTATGGCTCTTTATTATTATCTTCCGGTGTATAAAGCCAGTTACGATTTGCTCTTGGCGATATTCTTGTTGACCAAAAATTTTTCCCGAGAATATAAATATACAATTGGAGAAGATTTGAAAAAGACGACTGCTGAGATGATTCTCAACATCTATCGTGCCAACAGTGCGACGGCAAAAAAAGAGATAATCCAAAAAGCGAGGGAAGATATCGAAACAATCCGGCTCTATGTGAGACTACTCAAGGATTTGAAACAAATCAGCACCGAAAAATTAATCCAAATAAACGAACTAATTGAATCGGTGTCAAAACAAACAGCTGGATGGCAAAATTCAAGCAAATGAAATATGTTTTGGCCAGAATCGCTTTCCGCTACGGCGCAGGCGAGTGAGCCGTTTCCTATCCAATAATACTCTGGCTTGAAAAAAGAAAGCCAGGAATAAAATTTCTGCATTCCGCCACAGGAACGCAGGAAGAAGTAAGTGATTATCCAAACAGCGCTACTTTGGCAGGCAACCGCAATACCGACGGCAGTTTCAACAATCGGACGACGAACGCCAACGTCTGGTCTTCATCTCAGTCTGGCACCAATGCCTGGAACCGGAACTTGAATTCGACGAACGCCACGGTCAACCGGAACACCAATTCCAAGGCAAACGGTTTTTCAGTGCGCTGTCTCAAGGACAGGGAAAATTATATCGTAGAGACGAGGCACTGCCTCGTCTTGGTGTCATTGGTTTACACCTTGACGTGCATTGTTTTCTAGACGAGTCCGACCAGCTGGCGGACTCGTCTCTACAGCGAAAAAATAAACTCATGATCGATAATTATTCGCAACTCAAGCTAGATCTGTTCCGCGCCTATTACGACGCACGAAAAAATAAACGCAATAAGCTAAACTCGCTGGCTTTTGAGTTTGATTATGAAAAGAAATTACTGGAATTGGCGGACGAAATTTGGAATCGACGCTATTTTCCTGGGCCAAGCGTTTGTTTTATCGCCCATAAGCCGGTCAAAAGGGAAATTTTTGCGGCCTCATTTCGCGACCGAATTGTTCATCATCTGATTTACAATTACATCAATCCTGTTTTTGAAAATCTTTTCATAAATGATTCCTATAGCTGTCGGCCAGGTAAGGGCACTTCATACGGCATCAACAGGCTTGGTCATTTCATTCGTTCAGAATCGGAAAATTACAAAAAAGACTGCTATATTTTGAAGTTGGATATTAAAGGTTATTTTATGTCCATTAACCGTAAAATACTCTTCGACAAAATTGAAACGGTTTTGTGCCGGCACGGCACGAGAGAGAGAGAGAGAGAGAGAGAGAGAGAGAGAGAGAGAGAGAGAGAGAGAGACGCCCCAGCGGGGCGTCTCTACAATTTGATTGAAAAAATCGTTTTTAATGACCCGACTAAAAATTGCCGGGTAAATGGAAAAAGAGAAGATTGGGTTGGGTTACCAAAGTCAAAAAGCCTGTTTTTCGCCAAAAAAAATTGCGGACTGCCGATTGGCAATCTGACTTCGCAACTTTTTGGAAATATTTATCTTGATGATTTTGATCATTTCATTAAATGCAAGCTTGGCTGCAGGCACTGTGGACGTTATGTGGATGATATTGTCATAGTTCATCAGGACAAAATATTTCTTAAAGCTGTAATTGCTGAAGTAAAAAATTATCTTTTGATTGAACTCGGTCTTGAATTGCATCCCAATAAGGTTTATTTCCAGCATTATTCCAAGGGGGTGAAATTTTTAGGGGTTATTTTGAAACCGTACCGGTCATATATCGCCAATCGGACAAAAGGGAATTTTTATGCTAAAATCCAAGAATGGAACAATCTGCTGGCAGCATCCGGCAATAAACTGGAAAAAGAACAAGTCAAAGAAATCATTGCCTGTGCGAATTCTTATTTAGGCCTCTTGAAACATTGCAAGACCGCGAAACTGCGGCACAAAACGCTCAATCAATTTTCAGTGTATTTTTGGAATTACGCAAGAATCGATGGCGGGATTTTGAAGAGACGCTAGTATGCAAATAAAAAATGTCTGAAAAATTTCAAAACAAATACACAATAAAATCTGCTAGATTGGAAAATTATGATTACGCCCAAAACGGTTTGTATTTTGTGACGATTTGCACCAGAGACAAAGAATATTTTTTCGGAGAAATAAAAAATGGGGAAATGGTTTTGAATGCAATTGGAAAAATTGCCAACCAATTTTGGCAAGAAATCCCCAAGCATTTCCCATTTGTGAATTTAGATCAATTTGTCATAATGCCCAATCATGTGCATGGGATTTTGGAAATTAACAGAAATATCAATGAATCTGTAGAGACGCAGCACCGTTGCGTCTTGGAAGCCCCGTGCGTCTCAGAAACTAACAATGTCTCAGAAGCCAATAGTATATCACAAATTGCTGACAACACTCAGATAATCGATAGCAGTGCGCAAATTAATAAACTTGAGATAGGGGGTCGTACCAAGACGCAACCAACCGATCCTAAGACGCAGCGGTGCTGCGTCTCTACAGTGGGGGATAATGGAAAAACATCGAACACATTTTATAAATTAAAACCCGGATCATTGTCGGTTATCGTTCGTTCATACAAATCAATTGTCACAAGAATTGTCAATAAACAATTCCCCATCGGCTTCCACTGGCAATCGAAATTCTACGATCACATCATTCGCAATGACGAATCTCTAAATAAAATTCGTGAGTACATCATCAAGAATCCCGAAATGTGGGAACGAGATCGAAACCTGCCCGAAAATTTGTGGATGTGATGCTGGAGGATAATTAGGGCAGCTATTTTAAGCAGATTTTGTCAGTGTTTTCCGTGTGTTTGACCAAAATCTTGCTTCTGAGTATAATATAAGGGTAAAATAATGGAGAAAACTATGAAAAAAATAAAACGAGTTTTTAAGACGAAAAACCTGCAAGAAGCGGAAAAAGTTTTCAAAGAAAGCCACGTGATGGTGATTCTGGAAGATATGCGAGATGGGATCAAACTTTTGGCAGAAGGACAGACCGGATTGCAACGGCAATTGGATGAAGTCAAGGTCGATGCGCGTTCATTTCGCGATGAGATGTATCGCTTTCGCGCAGAAACTAATGCCAGATTCGATCAAATGGACGCTGGATTTGATCAAATGAATGCTGAATTTAAAGAAGTAAAGGCCAATCAAAAAATTACACTTGAGCATCTTTTCAATATCGAGGAAAGAATTGAAGCATTGGAAAAAGAGGTGCGAGAAATTAAGCTGGAATTGGCAGCGCTCGGCAAGAAAATACTTTCTCCCGAGGAAAATAGCTCATTTAACAAGAGAATATCAGCCACGGAAAAGGAGGTTAAAAAAATTTGGGGTTTTATAAATGCCAAGACTAATCTGAAATCAGCTTAGCGTTTTTCAAAAAAAAACTTAAAAAATCAAAAAAATCATGTCAAATAAAAAAATCTTCCTCGCCATTTTACCTGTAATCATTCTGGTGATTGTCTTCTCTCCCTACACGATCATTAAATTAACTTCATACGGGCAGGAGTTGCTTTCGGATAATCCAAGTTTTCAAGAGCAAGAAGTGCAAATTGCTGATTATCAGGCCCAAGAACAAAAAGACTTGGCCGAATTGGCCAAAATTGACGCTGAAATCCAAGCTAAAAATGCAACAGTTATCGGAGTAGAAACTGAATCAAGTGCTCCCGCTTTTGATCCGGCCATTGCTCCGGGAGTGGTGAGCGCTAAAATCCTCCTCTCTGACACAAAGAAAGCTCCCGATTTTTCCGTGCGAGTGAAATTCATCGCAGTCGGAGAAAAGAGCTTTGAAACAAAAACAGACAAAAACGGAAAACTGGAAATCTCTTTGGCTTCCGGCCGCTACTACGCGGAAGTTATTCCCGATGATAATACATATCGGCTGGAAGGTGACACTCCCGCTTTTTTCCTTTCAGCTAATTCCGAAAAAGATTTAGGCGAACTATATTTGATAAAAAAATAAAAATAGTCGTATATGGATTTTAAGTTGATCTTGCTCAATATCGTTCTTATTATCATTTTCAACAGCCTCTTGCTGTTTTTTTTGTTTTGGTATTTTTTCAAAAAGAAACATGACCCTACCGTAGAGACGCAGCACCGCTGCGTCTCAAAAACAAATGACAGTGACAGTGCGGTGCAAACCAACAGCGCTAAGACAACCGCTGCTAACACCAAGACGCAGCATTGCTGCGTCTCTACAAAAGAAAAAAACCGATTCAAATCAATTATTTTTAGCACATCCATCCTCTTGTCCCTGGGAATAATTTATTTTTTCAATTTTCGGCATGGTGCCAAAACCGGCTTTGCGGTTGCAAAAAATCCACAAGTTCTGCAAAAACCGGAATTTTATTACAGTCCCGATAAAATTAATCCGCGTGGCTTGAACCTGATTTTTTTCGCTGACAGCTATCAGTCTTGGGAAGACTTTGATAATGACATTGCCAATTTGATGATTGGCATAAAACAAATCGAACCATGGAAAACGTACAGTAACTATAATATCTACAAAATTAATCCCGGAATGGAGACGCAACTATGTCAAGTTAAAACGGAAAATGAAAGAAAACCAGTTTTGCGATGCACAGCAGAGATTAATAATTATTTGGAAAAACTGCACTTAGAAAATTTCCGCCTGATTGTGCTTTCTCGACAAGACTTTCAATCATGGGCTAATGTTACAAGAATTGAAAATAGCGGGATCTTTTTTAGTGTGAAAGATAAAATCAATGAAAGTAGCGGCATCGCCACAAGCTACCTTTTCGCTCATCTCCTCGGACATTTTTTCGGACTGAAAGATGAAGAAAAATATGTCATTGCCAAGGCCGATGGCGCGCCACACACACCGGACGGTCCCAATTGCGCTCCGGACGAGGAAACGGCCAAAAAGTGGTGGGGCGATTTGGCCCAAAAATATCCTGACCGCGTCGGCTACTTCAAGACTTGTGCCGGCTCGGATGATTATATTAAACCGACTGAGTCATCCCTTATGAATTTTGGCAATATGGATCATTTTATCCCTGATTACGGACCAGTTTCAGAAGCCTATCTCAAAAAAATTCTTGATTACTGTTTTTCGGAAAAAAAGGTAACACAAGATCAAGATGGGAATTTTTTCGAACAGTATTCGGAAATGAAGGCATGTCTCTGATATTTGAGGCCTTTTATGC
>JBAXPY010000051.1:0-7913 GCA_037132035.1 Candidatus Moraniibacteriota bacterium
AGCTTGCGTCTCTACAAGTTGACACAAAATTAACTAATGATTTGAAAGCGCTGCAGGATCAGGTGATGCTTCTTCAAGATCAAACCAGAGCCATCATTGATTTTAGCTTGACGCTTAATCTGAATAATGTGATTTACCGTGACACGCTGGGCAATATTGATCTCACAGGCGGAAAAATTACAGCGAAAGATATTGAGGCATTGAGTACGATTAAAGCCAAGGATATTGAAGCGACGAATAGTCTGAAAGGGCAAAATATTGAACTGGGCGCACAAGTTTCCGGCACAAATATAATTAAGGCGGGTCAATTGGAATCGATCAAAATTTTAACTTCCCAGGCTAACGCAGGGATTAAACTCTATATCACACCAAAAGGATCAACTCAAGGAAAGGCGCTCTATTATGACGAAGGGGATATCGAGCCTGGGATTGGGTTTGGGGTAAGAATTGATGCTCCGGCACTGGACAAGGATATTGAGTTTAATTGGTTGATTGTAAAATAACTTTTTTTGGTGAGTATCAGGCATGACAGCTATGCGGTGGCTTGCGTTGTTTCTTGATTTTTTGTATAATATTAGTAAGTTAAAATAATTAATTTGTTTATAAAAAAAAGTATGGAAGTACGATCAGATGGACTCCGGGTGGATGTCAATAAAGGCAGCCAGGAGATGAATTTTCCTCACAAAACGGAGAGGGTGATTCGAGATAATAAGAGACGGTTTAGTGTTCCGCAAAAATCAGAAAGTGTTAAGGACTCGAAACTTATTCTGCGGATACTGGACAAGATTATCGGAGCAAGTTTGTTTATGATAGTTTTTGGTCTACCGCTTTTTTTTACAGGAGTAACTTCTCAAGGAATCATTTTTGAGAAACAAATTTATTTCTACTTTTGGCTACTACTCGCCTTGATTTCCTGGTCAGCTAAGGGTGTTATAAATGAAGAGATGGATATCAGACGAACTCCGCTTGATATGCCAATCCTTGGTTTTTGGTTAGTCTATTTGGTTGCTTCCTTTTTCTCGATTGATCGTTGGCACAGTTTTTGGGGCGCTTTTGGTGATCCATCAAGAGGGTTCATGAGCGTAACAGCCATGATTATTACTTACTATTTGGTCATCAGCAACTTCAATCAAAAACGACTCAAGCTTTTACTCACGGCCTTGGTTAGTTCAGGCGCAGTTTTGACGCTATGGACGCTGTTTCTGTTTTTCAATATTCCATTCACCGACTTTTCACTTGGATCATTAATTCCTGCTGGCCTGGCGCAGTTTATTCCGTTAAGTCTTATGGGTAGCGTTGGGGGCTTGGGAGTATTTTTCTCAGCTATGGTCATACTGCTTGCTACGGTTATTTTGAAAGTGGCGGAAGATGAGGAAATGAATGTTGTTAAGAGAAAATCAATCCTGGGATTCCTTTCTTTCATATTAGTGGTTGATTTATTTTTAATCTTGAATATCAGCGGGTATATACTTTGGGCGGGATTATTCCTTGGAGTTGTTTTGTTCTTAGTCTATATTCTATCAAAGATCGTACGCCCTCAGAAGAATTGGGTGTGGCTTCCCATGGTTCTTTTTGTGCTGATTATGATTGTAAAGATGACCGGTGCAGTTTCGTTCATTAAAGTCAATCTTCCTGCCGAGGTGAATGTTGATTCTTTTAGTGGTGATTATAGTGTTTCTCGTAGTATTGCCGGAAGCTCCCTCAAGAATGATTTTCTTCTAGGTTCGGGACCAGCTACATTTGGCTATGACTTCTCAATATATCGTCCGAAGAGTTTTAACGATTCAATGTTTTATAACTTGCGTTTCTCGCAAGGATCGGGCATATTTTTCGAAGCAGTTTCCACAATTGGTGGGCTAGGCACAATTCTTTTGGTGATCTTGCTTTTGTCTTATCTGAGCGTTAGTCTCTATTTAATTTCTCAAGAAAAAGAGAAGAATAAACTTTATTCGCTTGGTGTTTTTTCTGCTTCAGTTGTCGCTCTGACGGATATTTTTACGACAAAGTTAGAGGGAAGCGTGCTGTTTTTTGCGGCTATTTTAGTGATTCTGTCCCTTGCCATCATCCTTTATGAAAGCGAAGCTGTCCCAAAGTATTTGGCGCTTTCTCTGAAAGCTTCTCCAAAATTTGCCCTAGCTTTGGCGTTTATTTTCATGCTGATCAGTGCTGGCGTTGCGTTCCTGTTTGTATTTTTGGGTAAGATTTATGTCGCAGATGTGTATGCTGGTAGCGCTTCACGGGTCTCCAATCAAGATCAGGAAGGAGCGATTATGAAAATGGGGAAAACGATCGGTCTTAATGGTCGGGAAGGTCTCTATTACACAAAGGCTGGTGTTTATTATATGATGCTTGCCAATAAGGAAGCACTCAAATCTGAACAAGAAAGAAATATTGATAAGATCAAGCAATATATCAATTATTCCGTGACAGCTGCCCAGGAGGGTGTGAAGGTGAATGTGAATAATATTGAGACAGTTGAAGCGCTGGCGCAGATCTATGAGAATTCTGGCATATATGTAGCAGATTCTTTAAAGCTTGCAGAAGAAAGTTATAAAAAGGCATTAACGCTTGATCCGCATAATCCAAACTATCTGTTGAAATTGGGACAGATTAAGATTGCTGATGGAGCGACCAAGAAAGACGAAGGAGAGAAGAAATCACTATTTGGGGAAGCGAAGGATTATTTTCAAAAATCTATCGATGAAAAAAATAACTTTGCTGCTGGATACTATCAACTTTCTTTGATCAAAGATGCGCTTGGCGAAACAGACTCTGCAATTGACAATGCTCTAAAGGCTGCTCAACTTGAACCAAAAAATTCTGATTATCTGATTAGTCTTGCTAATATGTATCGCCTCCGAGCAAAAAATGATGACTTGAAAGTAGCCGAGGACGTGTTCAATATCGCTCTCGGAGTGAATGATAAGGATATAAACGCGCATTTCTATTTGGGGTTAGCTTACGAGAAAGATAAGAACAAAGATGGCGCTAAGTCTGAGTATAAAAAAGTAATCGATCTCTTAACTGGCGATAAGGTGGCTGATACAAAAAAACAACTCGAAAAGATGATCAGCAATATTGACAGGGGAGTTGAAAATACTCCAGAAAATCTTGGACTTACAAAAGCAGATACTGAAAATGCTGCTCCTGCCGTAACTGCTCCAGCGGATCAGCAAAATCCTGGCCAAGTTGCACCTCTAACTCAACCGACTCCATAGTCTATTGTTTTTAAGATAAAAACTAAAATCAGCACCATTGTTCTTTGCTTCTCGTGAATACGTTTTTGCGTAAACGTTGAGCTAGAACAATGGGGTAAAATGAAATATGGATAATGTCAAAACATGGGGTGAAGCAATAACTTTTTCACTCATCAACGTTGGTCAAAAAATGGTCGATTATTTGCCAGCATTACTCGGCGCACTGCTTGTGCTTATTGCTGGGTGGATAATGTCTGTAACCTTGGGACGGTTGGTCGAGAAGATGGTTTCTGAATTGGGTGTTGATAGTGCGATTGAAAAGATGGGTCTCTCTGGAAAAAATTCTAAGAGTGGACTCAATATTAATGTCGCAGGATTTATCGGAGGACTCTTTAAATGGTTTTTGATACTGGTTTTTTTGATGGCGGCAACGGATATCTTGCAACTCAATCAAGTGACCGTGTTTCTCAATAAGATAATTTTCTATCTGCCAAACGTGCTTGTTTCTGTTGTGATCCTGGCTTCAGTTTTTCTTTTGGGGAACTTTGTCTATCATATCGTCAAGGGCAGTACGCGCGCTGCTGGTGTGATGTCAGCGACGCTTCTGGCGACAATTTCCAAGTGGGCAATTATCATTTTCGGTTTTTTTGCAGCACTCATCCAATTGGGAGTGGCAGACTCTTTGGTAAATACGATGTTTATTGGTCTCATTGGAATGATTTCCTTGGCTGGGGGCTTGGCTTTTGGTCTTGGAGGACGCGATGAGGCGCAATTGATTTTGAAAAAAGTGCGAGAAGAATTGACGGAAGGAAAGAGATGAATTGCTATTGTTTTCATAACTACGCCTAGAGCTTTGAACGCCCTGGGTGTTTTTTAGTAAAAAACTGAACTGGAAAAAAACTTCTTCTTTTGATTAAAATATGGTACAATCTATTTAAATAGTTACGTCATAAAAATTAAAATTAGTGGTTTAGTATGGCCACTATGAAGCGATTATGCGAGACATGGTAACTCCTGGAAATAAGCCAAAAATTGTGCACGACAGAATTCACAAAGAAATTGTTCGTGGGCATAAAAAATATAGACCGAGAAAGATAATTTTGATGTTTTTCGTGATGCTTTTGTTGGCTGCGTCCTTTTTGATTTGGCGAAAATTTGTTTCACATTCCAATACTTCCGGTCCACTTCAAAGTGGTCTCAATAATTTGGAACAGGGCAATTTCGACAAAGCTTCGGAGAATTTTCAAAAAGCCGTTGAGGCTAATGAGAATGATACTCGCGCCTTAGATAGCTTGGCTCTTTCTCAATATAACCAAAAGCAATATGCTGAGGCACTAAGCAATATCGACAAGTCCCTGGTCATCAATTCGGAGAATTACCTCGCCTATAATAATAAAGCTAATATCTATCGCGACCAAAAAGATTTTGCGCGGGCTGAAGAAAATTATCGCAAAGCGATTGAGCTTAATCCCAACTACGACGCAGCCTATTCCAATCTAGCGATTATGCTCTTGGATGAGAATAGGCGTGATGAGGCAAAGAAAATTGTTGAGGCTGGTTTAGCGGCCATTCCCGACAATGAAAATTTGAAAAACATTCGTGGGATTTTGGGGGAGTGAATTTAATCCTTCTAAGCTGAACCTCCTCCGCTAAAGCTACAGCGGGTCAAAGAGCTTCGGTCGCACGCCGCCAAAGGGCTATGGTCGACGGAGCGCGGACGAGCTAATTTGAAGTAAATTTTCCGTGGCTTGCCGCGGATAGGGTCCAGGACTTATCCTGGGGTTCATGCCTTTAATTTGAAAGTATTGGAGAGATAAAAAAGAAAGTAAAAAAACACCACCAAAACTACACCTAAAACTGAAAATGTTCTAGGTGTTGTTTGTTTTTTAATAAGGCAATATTTTTATCCAGATCAGCTAGGATCATTACTACATAAAATAGTGATTTTATGCTATAATAAAAACAGGAAAACCTAATCAATCAAGAGGTTTCGCTTGGTTAATGGAAAACAAAATTAACACAAAAAAAAGAAACCTATCTCGAGGAGAACTTGGGCGTGTTTTGGTGTCGAGAATAGCAAATATGCTGCGAAGAAAATTTCGACTAATCGGCATCAGCATTTTCGTTTTAGCAACAATATTTTTATCCTGGAAATTTCTCCCACTATTTCACAAATCAGTAACCTTACAACCAAAATCTCCAGAGGCTACTTATGATTTCAAATTAGAAAATCCACAAGAAGGTTATTCTGTTGATTTTTCTCAAATCAAAAATCCTAAAACAGAAATTCAAGTGGGAAAAACTAATGTCAGCGAAGTAAAAAAAGAAATCGAAATTAAAAATGGCGACATCATCATCAAATCAAAACCGCAGATTGCCACAGAAATAATCCACGGTAATGCTCAGTTGCAATTTGAAAAAGCCAACATCAAACTAAAAAAAACCGGACCAGTTAATGCTATTGTCACTTGCCAGAGTTGGGATGAAAAAAATAACAGTTGCCAAACTAATTGGGAGCTGGCTCAAAATGTTGCATTGACTCAAGACGAGAATAATATTTCTTTCTCCGTCAAACATTTCTCTGCTTACGCCGGAGTCTACTTGGAAATAGTTAATGTTCAATCTAATCTCACTCAAGGTGATGATTGGACAGTTGAGTTTAATACCTACGGACAAAGTGATTTGAGAATTGAAGCAGTTGATGGCACAAACTATGGAACCGATATTGCATTTGAAAATATTTCTTGCGGTGACACGCAAATTCCAAGCAATCAAATTGAAAAAGTTGGCAACACAATTTTAGTTAGAAACTATCAGTGCGATAATCAAGTTTCAGTTATTAAAAATAAAGCTATCACAGCTGGGCGACATTGGTTGGCTTTTAGTTTTGGTGAAGCAGAAAAAGTTCTAGCACATAACTTTGCGTGTAATTCTGGAACACTGAATGATACTTGTACGGTCAGCTCATCAAACACTATGGCCAATAATGATACCATTTCTGGAACTGGTAGTTTGGTTATTGCTAGTGGTGGAAATATTACGGCCGTCGCTGGAAATCGTTTCGCCATTACGATGACGGGGAATGTGACGATTAATTCCGGGGGAACAATCACTGGAAATGCGACAATAACAGCGGCTAATGTGACGGTTGCTAGTGGGGGGTCGATTGATGTGGATGGGAAGGGTTATCTAAGTGATCATGGTCCTGGCAGAGGTTTGACATATACGGGAAATGGATGGTATGAAGGTGCTGGAGGCGGATATGGCGGAGCGGGGGGTGATTGTAGCGGTTATGGCGGAAGAGGCAATGGTGGCGGGACATATGGAAATGCGACGGCTCCAACTGATTTGGGCTCTGGAGGTGGTATGGGCGGTGGGATTGGAGGCGGAGCGATTAAGCTAAATGTCACGTCTGTCCTTGCAAATAATGGAACGATTTCTTCCAACGGAGCAGCGGTGGTTAGTGGAGATGCTGGCGGTGGATCGGGTGGAAGTGTTTGGATTGTCGCCAATAGTTATGTAGGCGGAGGCGCAGTCAGGGCAAATGGGGGAGCCGCATTCCATAGTGATGATGGTTCTGGTGGTGGAGGAAGAATATATATATCGACAACGAATAATATTGTTTTTAGTAGTTCTGCTAACATTCATGCCGCTCGAGGGATGGGAACGAATTTTGAAACTGGTCAGGGTGGAACAGTTTATGTTGCATCTTCTGGTGGGGATATTTCATTAGTGGCCGCTACCTTATTGGGTGGCACTATCAATGTGTCCGCGGCCAATATTAGCACGGACTCAAGTTCCAGTGTTAACGGTGACTACCAGGGATATATTGGTAGCAATGGAATAATAGGAAATGGACCTGGCGGCGGAGCTTTTTCAGCTGATAATGGTTGGTATAATGCCGGCGGCGGAGGTCATGGCGGAAAGGGTGGCGATGGATATGTATGGAATCATGATGTCGCTGGTGGAGTAGTGAATGATGGTGAAACAAATCCTGTTAGCCCGGGTTCTGGAGGAGGCGTACTCGGAAATGGCGGAGGAGTGATCAGATTAAATGCTAGTAATGTTTTGACAATCAATGGAATGATTTCGGCAAACGGAGAAAGTACTAGTGGATCAGGAGGAGCTGGTGGAAGTATTTGGTGCAGCGGAACGACTATCACTGGAACTGGACTTACAGTGAGGGCCGATGGAGGAACAGGAGTGCCAACTAATGGAGGTGGTGGTGGAGGACGCATATCATTCACTGGATTTTCTTCTTTTTCTGCAGTTGTTACTAGCGTTTCTGTTAGTGGTGGAACAGGTAATCAAAATGGCGCTGAAGGAACGGTTAATGGGCTTAAGCCATCATCAATAATTACAAGTCCAAACAATGGCAGTTATGTGAATAATGGTCCTACTTTTTCCGGAACTGCTATTTCTCCATCTGGCGTTTTGTCCAAAATTGAAATCCTAGTTAAAGATGTAACTGCTAATAATTGCTGGAATGGTTCCGGCTGGGTAGCTTGCCCAAGTGACTTGGCAGATTGGCCTGATGCTGCAGGGGCATCCGCTTGGGTTTATACTGGACTATCCTCTGGAAATTATATTGATGGTCATAGCTATAGAGTCAGATCTAGAGCGACAGATAATTCCTCAACTCCAGTGGAAACTCCCGGAGCTGGGAACTCATTCATTTATGATATATCAAACCCTAATGTTGCCCTCTCTTACGGT
>JBAXPY010000052.1:0-7798 GCA_037132035.1 Candidatus Moraniibacteriota bacterium
CGCCAGGGCGGGATTCTCGCAAGGGATTGGAGGTTCGAGTCCTCTTCTGGGCACACAGATAATGTATTATAGTGACGTTTTCAGATAAGAGTCCGTATGGATTCTTTTGTTTTTCTTAAGTAAGCTATGTTTAATGAGTATATGCAAAAAATAATTATTACAAAAGATAGTGCTGGTGAGCGATTGGATAAATTTCTGAGTAGCGGGATTCTTTTTGATGGTAAGATTACACGTAGCGAAATTTCTCGGCAGATTAAGGCAGAGAGAATTTTAGTAAACAAGGAAAAAGTGAAATCAGGTTATATTTTGAAAAATAATGATGAAATTACTTTTGACTTTATTTTTACGGAGGAGAAGGTGCTCTTGCCAAAAAATGAAAAAGAATTGCCGATTATTTTTTCCGATGAAAATATTATTGTGGTTGACAAGCCGGCGGGCATGCAAGTGCATCCAGATGATACACGAAAAGAAGAAACACTTGTGAATTATTTGGTGTCACAATTTCCGGAAATTGAAAATGTTTGCGATGATACAAAAGAGGGTAAGCTGCGACCGGGGATTGTGCATCGGCTGGATAAGGACACGAGCGGTGTGATTGTGATTGCAAGAAATATGGAAACCTTTCTAGAGTTGAAGCGGCAGTTTCAGGACAAAGAGATTGAAAAAAAATATCAAGCAATTGTTTATGGCGTTCCCGTTCCAGCTGATGGCATGATTAAGAAGGCTCTAGCACGTTCAGCTGATTATAGGAGACAAGTGGTGGCTGGACATAAAACTAGGACAAAAATTCGTGACGCTGAGACTGGATTCCGAACCATAAGGACTTTGGGAGATGGATATGCTCTTTTGGAGCTTTCCCCTAAAACCGGGAGAATGCACCAGATTCGAGTGCATTTGACATCGATTGGTCATCCAATTGTAGGGGACAAAAAATACTTTTTGCGAGGCATAGAACGTCTTGATAGTGCTAGAAGGCAATTGCTCCACGCGCAGTCTATTAAGTTTGTGCTTTTTGGTAATGGCTATGAGTTTAATTCTCCACTTCCTCAAGATTTTCTAGATTTCGGCCATTTCCTTGACGAAACAGAGAAAAAGAGATAGTATATAAAAGCGAAAAATTACACCTCGTGGTGGGATTTTTGGTGAAGTTTGAATGGCTTTTGAGGCCTATTTTAATTTAAGGTAATAATTTGCTATAATAATTGTATGGAAAAGAAGATCATCGAATTTAACAAGACCCAGAGAGCATTGAAAGACGAACAGAAATTTCACAGCGGAGATGTAGTGAAGGTATTTCTTAGAATTAAAGAAGGTACTAAGGAAAGAACTCAGCTTTTTGAGGGTCTAGTAATTGCCGTTAAGGGTGGACAGAGTTCTTCTCCAACAATTACGGTGCGAAAAGTAACTCATGATGTCGGTGTTGAAATGATTATACCAGTTGGCTCAAAAAATGTGGAAAAGATTGAATTGGTGAAACGAGCGAAGGTGCGAAGAGCTAAACTTTATTATGTCCGAACCCTGACAACAAAGCAAAGCCGTATGAAATATAAGGATATCAAAGACGTAAACAAAAAAGACAAGCCAAAAGCAGGAGTTGCTAAAAAAGAGGAGGAGGTAGCTGTTGTTGAGAAAGTGGAGGAAAAAGTCGAAGAGAAAAAAGCCTAAATAGTTTTTTCGAGCCTTCGTGGTGGAATTGGTATACACACATGCTTGAGGTGCATGGGTCGCAAGGCCGTGCGGGTTCGAGTCCCGCCGAAGGCACAGCAGGCAGGCACGGTGTATGGGTTGCAAGCCCGCCGCGGCGGGGGGTTCGAGTCCCGTCGAAGGCACCAAAAGTATGCGCGCGGATCCTTAGCTCAATGGCTAGAGCACCTCGTTTACACCGAGGGGGTTATAGGTTCGAGTCCTATAGGGTCCACAAAATTATGTAGTATGCAACATGAAGTATGCTGTGCTTACCGGCAGGCAGGTAACAACAATTTCTTTCTTCGCACTGTTACATAAATTGCATTAGGCCAACAGGCCGAAGTAGCTCAGCGGTAGAGCGAAGGACTGAAAATCCTTGCGTCGGCAGTTCAACTCTGCCCTTCGGCACAGAAATAGAAAAGAGAACGTTTCGCTACGGCGAGACGAAGGTCTCCTTCGCGACTTCCCTAGCGGGCTTTGCCCGCTGAAAGTCGCTACGGCGACTGAAAGCGGGTGTCGTATAGTGGCTATTATATCAGCCTTCCAAGCTGAGGAGGGGGGTTCGATTCCCCCTACCCGCTCAGATAGGATAGAAATCTCCCCAAAAGGAGGTTTTTATTTTTTGTGTAAATTGACGACTTAGGGGAATCGAAGGGTATTTCAAAAAAGTGAACCGCTTCACTTTTTTGAAAACCCAGGTTTTGAAGGAGGCGCGGAGCCTGTGCCGCAGGCACGTGCGAAGTGACGGATGAAAAAGATTTCCCCTACCAGCTCCACTAAAAAACACGGCGTTTTTAATGTGTTTTTTGTGTGCTCATAAAAGAAGGGGTTGAATTCAGGGGATTGAATCTGTTTGTTGATAGGTAGGCTGTGGTATACTATTAGTATAAATGGATAAATAAAATAAAAATGGAAAATATTAATGCACAAATTGAATCTTGTAATCAAATAAGTCAGACAGGGGATAAGATAAATCGTGGTAAAAATATTTTCCTCGGTATGCTTTTTTATTTGGTATTTTCCCTGTTTAATGGTTTGATTTTTATTGTTATTTTTAAAACAGGATTGCCAACGCCATCGATAGTGAGGTATCTCATTTTGAATGATATACTTTTGGCGACACTCGTGAGTGGAATCGTTATTTATATACAGCCAGCTTTTTATTTATCATTTAAAATTTTGAAAGATGAAAATGAAAAATGCTCAGCTCCTTATTTTTTTACAAAAAAAGGTATTTTGGCATCAGCAGTTGTTTTGTTGTCAGTGTATGTTATTGGGGCTTTTGTAACTTATGGAGCGACACTTTTGTTTGTCCCGGCAATTTTTATAGTAGCTGGTGAGCTTTTTTTGCTTAACTCGATTTATTCTATTTTTGAAAAAAATGTCCAAATAAAAAGCAATATTGTCATGTATGTCTCAGTAGTCAATGGTGCGCTCATTTTTCTTCTTTTCGTGGCTGCATTAAATGCACCATTGATTACTTGTACAAAGGGAGTGTTGGGTACGAATGATTATGAATGCATTGCCAGTAAGGCAATAAAATATAAAAACCCATATCTTTGCAATAAGACCTATTCTCCACATAGTCCTCAATACTGCTTTGCTTTTTTAGCTCACATAACTAAGGATGCTAGGTATTGTGATTATCTTCCAGCTAGCGTAGGTGGGCATGAAAGGAATATGTGTAAGGGAAATTTTTTGAACAGTGATGGCGTTGGATTTTAACTGCAATAGCGCGAAATTATCTTTGGCTTGTTGGATTTATTTCATTTAGGAGTTCGTTCTAATTTTATGCGCTAAGCAGCTCAGAACAAAAAACAGTCCTTTTGGGCTTTTTTTTGTGAAAAAAATAATTAACAAGGCGATAATAGCTAATTGATTATGATATGTTAGAAAGCGTTTCCAAGCTATTGGGCTATTGCGCATCTATTGACAAAACAAGAATTTTAAGATATATTAAAGGGCTTCATAAAAGGAGCGTGGTGCTCCTTAAAAAATCAGTATTTTAAGAAAAGGGAGGTTGTTTTATGGAAATTTCCGGTAGGGTTAGTGGACTTTCTGTAAAGAGGCTAGTGCTTGTTTTGGCTATGATTTTTTTTGGCTGGAACTTATTTTCGGCGATTGAGCGGGATGCTTGCTTTTTCCCAATTGGGAAAATTTTTTCTATCGAGTTGTTTTTGTCGAAAAGGGTGGATCCAAATGCGATGATACTGTCTGTTGCGGGCAGTATCGCCCGTGATATTAAAAAAATTTGGAAGGAAGAAAAGCTGGAGATTCATTTTCTTCCTGTGGAAGTAAGATATGAAAACAGTAGGAAATATCCAACCGGCGATCCGACTATGTGTGTTTTTTATCGGTTGGATGATTTTCAGGGAAAAAAACTCCGCAGATATATGGACTTCGAGTATAATAAAAAATTTGCTGATTTAATACTCAAAGAGACCATATTGATAGAGGAGATTGATCCGGAAGATGACGAAGTTGTAGAAGGAAAAATGGCCCCATGGCAGAGGATGTTGCAAGAGGCCAATCAGTTTAGCGAGGAAGGGTATGAAAGGATAAGGGAAGAGTTTCCTGGGCTTGTTTATTCCTTTGAAGAGCTGCGGGCGATCAGGGCGAGTGGCATCGCGATGTCGGCCGTTCACTCACTTGCACATTTAACCCAAGAGGGTGGATGTCGGTTTGATAATTTCTCAAAGAGCTCACGGAATTTCAAATTCAGCAAAGATACGCTGATGGATCAATCAGCAACTATGTACAGTTCTTTTTTCTATGCGAAGTTTAAGAAATTATGCTGGTTGGAGGATGCTAAACATAAGAGTAAAATGATTATTCCCATTCTAGTCTTGATGTTACTCACACTTCATTTTAGGATGGGGTTTTGGGGAATTCTCTCTCGTGAGCTTTCTATTCGTCGCATGCAATTTGATTTTCGGCACCGAGCGTGGCTGTGTCTTAAGTTTTGGCGACAGTTTTTGTTTCCCTATTCCCAGTTGAAATTATCTGGGGTCGTTGCTGATATTTGTAACCATCAGAGGGGATATGATGATCGGGAGAAAAAAAGAAGAATACTTGAAGAAGTTTCACTTGTGAGTGAAGAGTTAAAAAAAGAAATAGGTGACGATGTGTTTTTGGGAGATCGTTATCTACAGAATTTAGTTGAAATTGCTCAGGGCAAAGGTGACAAAAACTTAGCCTACAGGGAAAATTGCTTGCGTTTGCTTGGGGCATCTTTGGAAAAACTCAGAAAGAAAGATATCACTTCTGAGGTGATTCCATTGAGGGTAGTCCCAATTCAAAATGGCAATAGTGGTTCTTATGAAAGCCGATCGAAGGCGAGGGCAAGGATAGTAAGGCGAGAGGCGCTTTTATCAAAGGTAAAAAATTTATTACCAAAAACTTGCTCGCTAGAATTCGATTCCTGGAAGAATAGTGAGTTGGATGATTTATGTCTAACGCTTAGTCTGCTAAGGATTATAAATAACGACCTCGTGCATATTTTCCTTGGTCGGCCAAACTTTGAGTCGTTTATTAAGAACAAGCAGTCATTGTTTATTGTTGCAGTCAAGGCTGACCGACGAGAGGAGGTTGCGAGCATTCTCAAAGAGTTTGGTGCTAGTAACCGTTTTGTGGAAGAAGCCGAAGTTGAATATCGATTTCCTGATGATCTGGAGATTGATGTGGTCTTTGGCGAAAAACCATGGGGGAAAGCTTCTCTAATAAAAAGAGCATTGATTGCATTTGGAGCAAGAACAGTTAATTGCTATGAAGCGTCCAAGGCTGGACAGTTATTGTCCATTGCAGGAAAGACTTCTGGCAATCGGCTTGTTGTAACAACTTTCCCGCCCCATGGACACGGAAATATAATTTTTGATAGTGGGTTGAGAAATTTCTGTGTTCAAATAACAAATGTTGATTTATTCGCAAGGGAGGTCGCAAAAAGATTTCATAAGCTTAACTGTCAAGAATAAATACTAATCGTAAGCAGTTTGAGGAAGCTGCAGCCAGGTACGTTAAGCCTGGTTTTTTATTTGCTTAAAATTACGTGAGCTTTTTAAATGATTTGACATAACCGGGGTTTTATCCTGAAATAAGCCAAAATTTTGACCTTTTTCTAATTTATGCTATGGTGAGTGAGAAATGGGGGGGGTAATTATCTTCAAAATAAATCAACTCTAGCAATGGAGACATGAAAAAACATACATTTGGATATTATCTTAAGGAAGTTATTTTGGGCATTTTTGGTGCTTTGCTTATGGTGCTATTTGGCACGGCAATCGCTACTTTTTTTATTTACAAAAATCACACACCAAGCGTGGCTGATATTTCTAGTTTTCGGCCTCCCCAAACATCAATTATTTATGACCGAAGTGGAAAAATAGTGCTCTATGAAATTCATGGCGAGGAGAATCGTAAGGTTTTAGCGCATGAGGAAATTCCCGATGTTGTGCGGATTGTGACTGTTGCGACGGAGGATAAAAATTTTTATAGTCATTTTGGAGTTGATTTTTTGTCGATCTTACGCGCGATGAGAGTTAATGTTAAAAACGGTGATATTTCTCAGGGAGGATCAACGATTACTCAGCAATTAGCGCGTAACGTGTATTTGTCACGGGAGAAGACACTACGCAGGAAGTTTATGGAGACACTGATTGCACTTAAGATTGAAAAGAATTTTACTAAAGATCAAATCTTGGATCGTTATCTCAATCAAGTGCCGTATGGTTCTAATGCCTATGGTGTCGAAGCAGCAGCAGGAGTTTTTTTTGGAAAAAAGGCAAAAAATCTAAGTCTAGACGAAGCTGTTTTTTTGGCGGCGCTTCCTAAGGCCCCGACTTATTACTCTCCATATGGAAATAATGTGGAAAAATTAAACTCGCGTTATCAAAGCATTTTGGACAGGATAAATTCGCTTGGATTAGTCGGTTCTTCTGAGATTGAAAAAGCAAATAAAATAAATATTTTGGCTAAGGTGGAACCTTTTCGCGAATCTATTTTGGCGCCTCATTTCGTATTTAATGTAATTGAGCAATTAGAGGCTAAGTACGGAAGAGATTTTCTAGAAAAAGGAGGATTGAAAATAATAACAACATTAGATTTTGAGTTACAAAAAACTGGTGAGAAAGTTGTGGCAGATGGCGGATTAAGAAATCTTAGTCATGGCGCAAGTAATGCAGCGCTTGTTGCAATTGATCCAAAAAGTGGTGATGTGCTGACGATGGTGGGGAGTCGAGACTATTTTGACACAACGATAGATGGGCAGGTGAATGTGGCACTGCGTTTGCGTCAGCCGGGGTCATCTTTCAAGCCGATTGTTTATGCGACGGCTTTTGAAAAGGGTTATCAGCCAGAAACACTCATAGCTGACGAACCAACAAATTTTGGACCGGATGGCGGAGGGATAAGTTATATTCCACAAAACTATGATGGTAAATTTCACGGCGTACTTCCGATGAGAAAAACACTTTCGATGTCACTTAATATTCCGGCGATAAAAACGCTTGCACTTGTTGGCATTGATAGTGCAATCGATATGGCACATCGACTTGGAATTACAACGCTAAATGATCGGAACCGCTATGGACTTTCGATGGCGATAGGAGGCGCCGAAGTGAAACTCGTTGATATGGTGAGTGCTTTTTCAGTATTCGCTACTGAGGGAAAAAGATTTCAGTCGCATTCAATATTAGAAATTATTGATAATAATAATGAGTCATATTTGAACAAAGTGCAGGGTGAGCAGGTGATTGATATTGAGGTGGCCAGAAAAATCAATTCAGTTCTCTCTGATAATGATGCTCGCTCGGCAATATTCGGCCCAAGGAGCCCTCTCTATATTCCTGGAAGAGCTGTTGCGGCAAAAACGGGAACGTCTCAGGAGTTTCGTGATGCGTGGACGGTTGGCTATACGCCATCAATCGCAGTTGGGGTTTGGGCTGGGAATAATGATTCGCATCCGATGAAAGCAGGTTCTGATGGAGTCTTTGTAGCAGCTCCGATTTGGCGTAGTTTCATGGATGCGGTGTTGTCTCGCTATCCAGGTAGTAATTTTATCGGCTATAAGTCCGTTTCTTCTGATGAAAAAATGGTTTTGAACGAAGAAGAGCTTAAG
>JBAXPY010000053.1:0-7793 GCA_037132035.1 Candidatus Moraniibacteriota bacterium
GCGCTGTTTAGATCGTCGGTGGCATCGCTCTTATCGATTTGCGTTCGTCCGCCGCAAGTAACAACTCGGGACCTGGAATTCCTGAAATTTCTGGAATTCTTGGTCCCTTGGTTTTTTCAAATCCTTGTTTCGCAGGGATTTTTTTATTTCTCGTGGGGTATAATTAGAAGTGGATAGTAGACTTAAAATAAGTTTCTGATTACGAAATGAATTGATTTTTATTCCCAAAGTATGTCGTGAAGTTTTGGAAAAATGAGGAAGAAATTCATGCCAAAGTTTATATGTAGCGACAAACTTATTAATAATAGTAGGATTTAGTTGGGGGTAAAAGTTGAGAAGCAAAAAACTAGATTTGCAAAACAATTTAATTTCTGAGGAATCTTTTGATCAAAGTTTGCAGGCATATCTGGGGGTTTTGAAGCATTGCAACGGATGGAGTATTGGGATGAAAATTGAAAACATTTTGGAAGATAATAATAAAAGAGATGTCCAAAACCAGCTACTTGACGAATAAAATTATTTTTGCCAAAATAGAGGATATTAGCACTCGGGACTTGCGATTGCTAAAAATATCCCTCCTCGTCTTTAGGGAAAGGATGTCGCATGCTCGTGAAAGGTGAGGGAAGAGGGTGTTATTGAAAAAGAAAATCTATATAAGCAACGAGGGGTTGTTATTGAGAGGCTACTCCCTCATCCGGCTTTCAGCCACCTTCTCCCTAATAGAGAAGGGGATATAAATAAAAAATGGCGCGTAATAATAATTATTAACAAAAAGCATAATTCTATGAGCAAAATTATCAAATTTGACGAAGATGCGCGAAAAAAAATCAGAGCGGGAATCGATAAAGTGGCTGATGCAATCAAGGTTACGATTGGACCACGAGGAAGAAATGTGATTTTAGATAAGGGTTTTGGATCGCCGGTGATAACTAATGATGGAGTTTCTATTGCTAAAGAGATTGAACTGGAAGATAAGTTCGAGAATATCGGAGCGGATTTAATCAAGGAGGTTGCAAATAAAACTAACGATACAGCTGGGGACGGCACGACAACGGCAACAGTTCTTGCTCAGGCGATTGTGCGAGAGGGATCGAAACTTGTGGCGACCGGAATGAATCCGATCAGCATCCGGCGCGGAATTGAAGATGCTAAGAATGATGTCGTAGCGGAGCTGAAAAAGAATGCCAAGGCTGTGACTTCCAAAGAGGAAATTGCTCAAGTAGCAACAATTTCTGCTGAAAGCGTGGAGATGGGGCGGATGATTTCCGAAGTAATTTCGCAAGTTGGAAAGGATGGGGTTGTAACAGTAGAGGAGTCTCAAACATTTGGACTAGAGCGTGAAATAGTTGAGGGAATGAGCTTTGATAAGGGCTATATTTCACCATACATGCTCACTAATAGCGAATCCCTGAAGGCGGAAATGAAAGACGCCTATATTATTATTACAGACAAGAAAATTTCCACCATAGCAGAAATTCTGCCAATTTTGGAAAAAATTACCGCTGGTGGGAAAAAAGATATTGTAATTATTGCTGAGGATGTGGATAGTGAAGCACTTACGACATTGGTTGTGAATAAATTGCGGGGAACATTAAATGTGCTTGCAGTAAAAGCGCCAGAATTTGGGGATAATAAAAAAGCGATTCTTGAAGACATTGCCATTATCACTGGGGGAAAGGTAATCTCTGAAGAAGCGGGGATGAAAATGGAAACAGTGGAACTTAATATGCTCGGACAAGCTTCAAAGATTATTTCAACTAAGGATTCAACGACAATCGTTGGAGGCAAGGGTAAGAAAAAAGATATTGATGCGCGCGAAGCGCAAATCAAAAAACAGCTAAGTGCTAGTGAAAGTAAATGGGATAAGGAGAAATTGCAAAAACGACTAGCTAAAATTTCTGGTGGCGTGGCAGTAATCAAGGTTGGCGCAGCAACGGAAACAGAATTGACATACATGAAGCACAAAATGGAAGATGCGCTCGCAGCAACGCGCGCTGCTTATGCTGAAGGAATTGTGGCTGGAGGTGGCGTGGCGCTATTGCGTGTAGCGGCTAATCTGTCTGCCAAGGCAGAAAGTGCGCTGGCAAATGTTAAATTTAAGGAAGAAGGTTTGGAATATAGCGTGGGGTACAAGATGCTGCTTCGTGCCTTGGAGGAGCCAGCTAAACAAATCGTGGCTAATGGCGGGCAAAAGGACCCTGGCGTGGTTGTTTACGAAATTACTAAAAATAAAGGAGCTAATTTTGGTTTCGACGCAAGTAAAGGGAAATATGTTCCTGATATGCTGAAAGCTGGGATTATCGATCCAATGAAAGTGACGAGAGCGGCTCTTGAAAATGCAGTTAGTATTGCAGCTATTTTCCTCACTACGCAAGTAGCGATTGCAGATAGGCCGGAGAAAAAAGAGGCAAGTATGGGAGGCGGGATGCCGGGTATGGGTGGTATGGGCGGAATGATGTAGAAACTAAAAAAAGGTAGCGGAAAACAATATTAAAGCGAGGGGTATGATTCATTTCATGCCCTTTGTTTTTTAGCTAAGGAAAATTATCCACAGCCGAACTTTTCCGCTCTTCTCGCTTTCCCCTTTCCATGGTATAATTTAGTTATAAAATACAAAAAAGATAAAAATAAAAAATATGTGGCTTGTCAATGATTTAAATTTGAAAAAGCAGGCGCGTGATTTGGGGGTTAAGCTTTGGCAAACTCCTGGCTTTTTGTTTATCATGCTCGGCGTTTTGTCAGTAGTTGTCATGACCGCTACGTTTTACATTTCCAAAAATTATGATAGTCCGGAGATGCTTGTTGTAGCAGAATGCATCGTGGTCATCGTCATTTTGAGTATCGGAAATTTTGTGATAAGTCTTATTGAACAGATGATAAGATTGAATCGGATGAAGAGTGAATTTGTTTCAGTAGCCTCTCATCAACTCCGAACTCCCTTGTCAGTAATTAGATGGGAAACAGAACTTTTACTTTCGAAATTTAGAAAAGAGTCAGTCAGCACAAAGCAACGTCAAAGCATTGAAAATATCAATGCTTTGAGTGGTAAAATGACCAAATTGGTCAATGATCTTTTGGATGTGGCCAGAATTGATCAGGGGCGGCTAATCATAAAAAAAGTGCCTGTGAATATTGTGGAAATCATTGAGGAGGCTGTGTCTGGCGCAAATGCCATTATTAGAATTAGAAATATTGAAGTGGTTTTCCGAGATAAGAAAAAAATTCCTTTGGTTTTTGGTGATCCGGAAAAATTGAGAATGGTTGTCGAAAATCTATTGAATAATTCCATTAAATATACGACTAGTCATGGCAAGATTGAGATAAAATTGCTCAAAAAGGGTGATTTTGTAATTTTTAGTGTCAAGGACAATGGCGTTGGCATTCCTCTCGAGCAGCATGGTCGTGTTTTTGATAAGTTTTTTCGCAGCGATAATGTCGTTAAATATCAGACAGAAGGGACGGGACTTGGTTTGTATATTGCCAAAAATATCATTGAGCAACTAAATGGCAAGATCTGGTTTGATTCAGTGGAAAATTTGGGATCAATTTTTAGTTTCTCTGTTCCTGTGAGTAGAAAAGGTAAGAATTTAATTAAATAAAAGAGCTCATGTATTTTCTGAAATAAATTTTTTTTCAAAGATTTATAGTGGTGAATACGCAAGCTTAAGTGAATAAATATATGACAAAGATATTAATTGCAGAGGATGAGCCAACACTGCATAGGGCCTTGGCGGAGTTTTTAACTGAAGAAGGCTTCGAGACTATAAGTGCATTTGATGGTGAAGAGGCTGTTACTTTGGCTAAATCGAAAAAACCAGATTTAATTCTTTTGGACATTATTCTTCCCAAGAAGGACGGATATGAGGTTCTGGATGAACTCAAAAGTGACGAAAAAATACAAAAAGTGCCGATCGTGCTACTGACCAATCTTGAAAGTGCTGAGAATATTCAAAAAGCTTTTGATAAAGGCGCGACTACATATTTAGTTAAATCAAATTATAAGCTAGAGGATATCGTTAAAAAAATAAAAGAAGTTTTAGAAAATAATAAATAGAAATTTAATGCGAATAGGAAATGAACAACTAAAAAACTTCATCAAAGATTCGGAAATCATTTCCGAAGAGAATCTCAGAGTTGCTTTCAAAGAGGCCGAGGAGAATAAAAAGGCGCTAGGAGATGTTCTCCTCGCAAAGAAGTTTATTGATGAAGAAAAATTGCGCAAATTGTATGCCTATATCCTGGGCATTCCTTTTGTAGACCTGCAAAAGGAGACAATCGCCACGGAAATTCTACAGATAATTCCTGAGCCAATTGCCAAAAAATATAAGATTGTGGCGTTCGAAAAAAATGGTGCAGAACTTAAGATTGCGATGCTTAATCCAGAAGATATTCAAACCGTTGATTTTATCAGAAAAAAAACCGGACTGCGAATCGTTACTTGCATTACTTCTGAAGAGAGTATCGAAGCAATCTTGAAGCAGTATGGAAAGAGTTTGCGCGCAGAATTTGGCGATATGATTGATAAAAATTCTGCTGAAGTGCCAAACGGCGAGACAACAGATGATCTCGAAGAGATTGCGCAGGGGTTGCCGATTATTCGTATCGTTGACACTTTGATAAAGCATGCCATTCTCCAGGGCGCATCAGATATACATATTGAACCTGATGAAAAAGAAGTGCGTGTGCGATACCGTATTGACGGAATGCTTCATGAGGCAATGACCCTGCCTAAGCAAGTACGTGATGGCATTATTGCTAGGATTAAAGTGTTATCTAATTTGAAATTGGACGAGCATCGCATTCCTCAGGACGGTCGATTTAAGATCGAAAGGGATGAGGTGAAAATGTCTTTCCGTGTCAGTGTGCTGCCAATTTTTGATGGAGAAAAAATTGTCATGCGACTTCTCGATGAATCTTCAAAGGGTTTGACTCTAGAGATGATGGGTTTTACTGGCAAGGCGCTTGAAGCAATTCACACGGAAATAAAAAAACCAAATGGAATGATTCTGGTAACCGGACCAACAGGTAGTGGAAAAACGACGACGCTATATACCATTATGGATATCCTTAATACGGTTGACGTAAACATTAGCACAGTGGAGGATCCCGTTGAGTATCGAATGCCTCGAGTGAATCAAACGCAGATTCACCCAAAGGTGGGGCTGACTTTTGCGGCTGGTCTGAGAGCTCTCCTTCGTCAGGATCCAGACATTATAATGGTAGGTGAGATTCGTGATAATGAAACAATGGAAATGGCTATCCATGCCGCTATGACAGGACATTTGGTGCTTTCAACTTTGCACACAAATAGTGCCGCTGGGACACTCCCACGCTTGCTCGACATGGGAGCAGAACCTTTTTTAGTTGCTTCTACTGCAAATGTGATTATTGCCCAGCGTTTGGTGCGAAAAGTTTGTCATGATTGTTGTGTGGAATACAAGTTGAGTGATAAGGAAATGGATGTTTTGTCGAATAACTATGAAATGGAAAAAATTTTAGATGTCATAAAAAAGAGTGATATCTTAGGGGGTACCCTGAAGGCGAAGGATAAATGGAAGGATGTAAAACTACTCAAGGCCAAGGGATGTGAACAATGCATGGGAGGCTACAGAGGGCGTAATGGAATCTATGAGGTCTTGGAGATAGATGAGGAGATTCGAAAGATGATTTCGCAACGGGCATCCTCTCATGATATTGAAACTAAGGCGCGAGAGAAAGGAATGCTAACGATGATTGAAGACGGTTTTGCGAAATGCATCCAAGGATTGACAACCGTAGAGGAAATATTAAGAGTAACAAAGGAATAGCACTATGAAAGTCTTCTACAGCGCTAAAAATTATTCCGGCGAAACCAAGGCGGAAGAAATAGACGTGAAAAATGAAAGAGATTTAGCCAATCAACTTCGAGCTGATGGCTATATTTTGACGTCTTTTAAGGAGCTCAAAGAAGAGAAGAAAAATGATGTTAGTGTGAAGTTTATGGATCGTTTTTTTAGCATTTCGCTGAAAGATAAGTTGATGTTTACTCGTAATTTGAGTGTGATGATCTCTTCCGGGCTGCCGATTTCCAAATCGGTGAGTAATATTTCCGTGCAGACAAAAAATAAAAAGTTTCAGCAGATTTTAGTTAGTATTTTTGATGACATTCAATCAGGCACGACTTTTGCTGACGGGTTGGCTCATTATCCTGGTGTTTTTGGTGATCTATTTGTGAACATGGTCAGAGTCGGGGAATCAAGTGGAAATTTGGAGGAAATTTTGGAAATTCTTTCGATTCAGCTTGAAAAAGAGCATGACCTAACAAGTAAAATTAAAGGTGCAATGACTTATCCTGCAGTGATTATTGTCGCCATGATTGGTATTGCGGTTTTAATGTTAACCTATATTTTGCCGAAAATGATGGGAGTTTTTGCCGATATGAAAGTTGATTTGCCAGCATCGACGCAGTTTATTATTAGCCTGAGTAATGCGCTAAGAGATCACTATATCATAGTGGCTGTCGGGTTTGCTTCGTTCATTTTGGCGATTAGGTATTTATTGACAATGGAAAGCGGAAAAAGAATATTGGGTTTTATTTTGATCAATATTCCCGTAATTAAAAACATGGTGATAAAAGTAAATTGCGCCAGATTTGCGAGAATTTACAGTTCACTTCTTCGTAGTGGCGTTCCAGTTGTTCAGGCGCTGACAATCATCTCCAACACGCTGACAAATTATTATTACAAAAAAGCGGCGATGGATGGCATTGAGGATGTGCAAAAAGGAATCAGTCTCAGCAAAGTGATTGAAAAAAATCCGAAAGTGTTTCCTGTTCTCATGGCTCAAATGGCACAGGTTGGTGAGGAGACGGGGAAAACAGAGACAGTCCTTTTGAAGTTAGCCGAGTTCTATGAAGATGAGGTGGATCAAATTTCTAAAAATATGTCTTCCATCATTGAGCCGGTCCTCATGATTTTTATTGGTGGAGCGGTTGGATTTTTTGCCATTTCGATGCTTCAGCCGATGTATAGTCTTATGGATAACATAAAATAAGGGAGATATTTTTTGATAGATTTAGCGCGAGAATAGCTATGTCGTGAAGTATGAAAAAGCAAATACAAAAATATTGCCTTAATGGGCAGACAAAAAAAGGATTCTTGCTCATTGAAGGCTTAACGGTGCTTTTTATCTTCGCCTTGGTCACCGTAACATTTTATTCTGTTTTCAGTATTGGAATTCGCTATATTCAAGATGCAAAGAATCGGCTTGGTGCTCTTGCAATTGCCAATGAGAAGATTGAAATTATTCGCAATCTTCAGTATGACAGTATTGGGACGGATGAGGGGGCTATAGAAGGTGACATTCCACAAGATCAAGATGTCTTGGAAAATACACGTCAGTATCATATTCATACCGATGTGTCGTATGTCGATGATCCTTACGACGGATTGGCTTATTCTGACACTGCTTGGTTCGAGGATTATAAGAGAGTGACTGTTACTATTTCCTGGGTCAATGGGGGTGGAACGGAGGAGGTTAAGCTGGTATCTCGGTTTGTTCCACCTGGCAAAGAAGTGCCTCATATTGGAGATGGAATTCTCTCGATAAATATTTTCAGTGATCAGCCTGGTGGTGTTGGTATCCCTGGCTCTAGAGTGGATATCTATAATCCAGATACTGAAATCGATACGTATGGCATAACCGATAGTACGGGAAATGTGACTTTCATGGGTAGTCGCGTGTCTAATTCAATCCAGAAATATCAACTTACCGTAACGAAAAATGGCTATGAAACCGTCCATACAATGTCGCCC
>JBAXPY010000054.1:0-7703 GCA_037132035.1 Candidatus Moraniibacteriota bacterium
GACCACAGTGATGTGATGGGATCTCGCGATTCTGGTTGGGTGCAAATTTTTTGTGAAAATCCGCAAGAAGTCTATGATAAAACAATCATCGGCATGAAACTGGCCGAGCGTGTTGGCTTGCCGGTGATGGTGATTATGGATGGTTTTAATACTTCGCACAGCGTGGAAAACTTAGAAATTTTGGACGCTGAAATTGTCAAAAAATTTGTCGGAGAATATGCTCCAGAAAAATCACTGCTCGATATTGAAAATCCAGTGACGTACGGACCAGTTGCACTGCAAGAATCCTATTTTGAATTTAAGATTGATCAAGAGGAGGCGATGGGGAAAGTAGCAGAGGAATATGTGGAAATTACTAAAGAATATGCTAAAATTAGCGGCAGAAAATATGGCTTGCTTGAAGAATATAAATTGAAAGACGCGGAAAAAGTTTTAGTGCTCATTGGCTCAGTTGCCGGAACGGCGAAAGATGCAATTGATGAGTTGCGAAGAAAAGGAGAAAAGGTTGGACTTTTAAAAGTTGAGCTATTTCGCCCATTTCCTTTCGTGGAAATCGCTGTAGCATTGAAAAATGTTAAGGAGATCATAATAATGGATCGTGCGATGTCGATTGGTTCTCATCCGCCGCTGTATTCGGAAATTATAATCAGTCTGCAAAATGTGAGTAATGCAAAAGTTTCTAGTATTGTTTATGGCTTGGGCGGACGAGATGTGTTCAAAAAACAACTCGAGAAGATTTTAGAGGGTAGATTTCGGGAAAAATATTTAACCTAATATAAAAATGAAAAAATAATTTTAAAGTTGTTTGTTAGTATAATTACGCTTAATATTTTAATGCTGAGTCTTGGACGAAATGTTTTTAGTGCAACTGCCATGGAATTTCCAGAAGTGACGACAATTGAAAAATCTCCCGCAGACTTTATATATTATTTTATTGGGTTTGTTATTTTGTTATCTTGCGTACTTACGATTTTTTTTCTATATAGATTCTTTATATTAGCAAATAAGTTGAATGAAGCGTCTAAAATAAAAACCAAAAAATATTTAATAAAAGCAATAATATTTTTGGTTATTTCTATAATATTAGTAGTAGGATTAAAAATATTTGGGGCGATGATTTCTCCGGTTTGTGGTGGTTGCATGGAGTAATATTAAATTGGAGGGGAGGTTTAAGGAGAAATATCTAGTTTAAAATAATTAGCAGAAAATAAATGAGCATAGAATTTCCAGAAAATTTATTTAAAAAAGCAAAATCGAAAATAAAAACTGCTACGGCGATTGGAATGGCTACGGTGGCTTTTTCTGGAGCAGGGGATTTTGAGAAAGCTAAGGGAGGGGAAAGTGTTACTATCGAGACTGAAATAGCATCTATAGAAAATTTGAAACAAAAAGCTACCACAGAAGAAAAAAGAGAGGCTATTGAAAATTATGAGCAGTTAGTGAAAAATGCACAAAAATCATTGCAAAAAATAAACAATTCAACGAGAAAAGAGCCAGATCTGAAACTAAGAGCGGAAAAAATAAAAGAGGATTTGAAAAAACATGTAGGAAGTAAGGAGTATTTCAATAAGCTCGCGATTGAATTTGAGGGAAATATTGATTGGGCAAAAAATGTGCAACGAGACAGGTTGAATTTCTTAAATAATGTTGAAACTAATTTTTCAGACAAGCAGAGTATGCAGGGTAAGTATTGGCTAAGTGGACGAATCCCTGATAACATTGATGTGCCAATTCCAGAATGGTTACTTAAAATTATTGACGCTGATAGTATAGGTGGATTTTATCGGCCTTTGCAACATAAAATTTTTTTGCAAAATCAGTATGCAGACGATTATACTGTGCAACACGAATGTTTACATGCGAGTACTAACTCAAATATGGGAATCTCAGAAAAGGCAGAGAAAATATTAAGAAACTCATATAAATCAATAGGTGAAAAAAGAATAGACGATTATCTCAGCAGTATAACAGAGCGATTGGCTAGGAAGCAAGCATTGGATGATGAAATGGAAAAATTGGAAATTAAAAAATACGACGAAGATTTTACAGACGAGCATCATGATAAATTGTCAGAATATAACAAAGCGGGAAATCTTTCTGCTGGTGCGCGAGACTTTATAAAAACAACAAAACCGGAATTTTTTAAGCAAATTTTTAATGAAATTGCAACGAATAAAGATATAAATTCTGATTCTATGAAACATGTTTAGAAAATTATTAGCGATTAAAACAAATCTATGAATAAAGAACTTTCAAAAAATTTAGCGCCAGGTCACAGCGCTTGCGCAGGATGCGCTTTTCCCTCAATTGTGCGAACGATTTTGGGTGAAGCGACCACGCCAGTGGTGATTTCCAATGCGACGGGCTGTCTTGAAGTAACTTCGACTATCTATCCCTACACCGCTTGGAATGTGCCCTATATCCATAGTGCCTTTGAAAATGCGGCGGCAACAATTTCTGGTGTGGAGCGAGCATATCTGGCAATGCGAAAAAAGGGCAAGATTAAGAAGAAAATCAAATTCGTTGCCTTTGGTGGAGACGGCGGAACCTATGACATTGGATTACAAGCTCTTTCTGGAGCATTAGAGCGGGGACATAATTTTCTCTACGTGGTCTATGATAATGGAGGATATATGAATACTGGCAATCAGAGATCATCAGCAACGCCCTATGGTGCTGGGACGGAAACGACACCGGTCGGAGATGAGTCTTTCGGTAAGGTGGAAATGCGGAAAAATCTCATGGGAATCGTGGCAGCGCACAATATTCCTTATGCCGCACAAGCTAATATTGCCAACTTGGCTGATCTCAAAATGAAAGCCAAAAAAGCCTTGGCAGTGGACGGACCGAGTTTTCTTACGGTTTTTTCGCCTTGCACGAATAATTGGAAATTTCCGACATCGCAATATGTAGCGATTGCCAAACTTGCCACGGAAACAAATTTTTGGCCACTCTATGAAATTGAAAATGGGGAATATAAGCTAAACTGGGAACCGAAAGCCTTGAAGCCGGTGAGTGAATTTTTGAAAACCCAAGGACGTTTTAAGCATCTGTTTTTGCCAAAAAATAAATTAATTTTAGATCAAATTCAAAAGGTAGTTAACGTGGAGTTCGCAAGGATTGCTGATCTATGCGAAAGTTAAGCCTTAATGAACTAGAATTTTTTATTAATTATTTTTTAAAAAAAAGAGAATGGAATTAAATAAAACGTCTAGAAAAATCATTATCAGTGGCCTAATTTTATTTATAATTGGTGTCTTTTTTTGGATTCAAAGAGGGAGATTTTTTGGATTAAATAATAAAAGAGCTCAAAACGAAGCAGGAATTGAAAAGTCCAAAGTTGTGACAATGGCCGGTCCACCAACTGTTATCTATAAAACAAAAGCAGACTACGTAAACTTGGTTCCAGTTGGCATGTCTGAGGATAGAAAGTCAATTGTATCATATCCCAATATGACAGATATGTTGCCAAATAATTACCCGATAAAATTAAGTGCTGGTTACTATCTTGGAAGCGTGAGTGTTAATAGTGGTTTTTTGAAGCTTACTATGGAAGAGTATGCAGCGTTAAATGAGCTGCCTTCTCCTGAAAAGCTTTATGATATGCTTACTGACAAGGATCCATTTTTGGAAATGTATGCTTGCGGTAGTCGATATGAATTTAAAGAAATAGAGAAAGAATTAAATCAAATTATTGATAGCGGAAAGTTGACTTCTCGTTGTGATAAAATTAAATAGTTTTCTATTAATAAAATAATAATAAAAAATATGTTTTGTCCAAATTGTGGCACACAAAATGATGACAACTCGGAGTTTTGTGTTAAATGTGAGTTGAATTTGAAGAATTCTAATCAGTTGATAGATAGAAGCGAATCAGCTAATCTCAGCTCGATTGTGCCAATAGGGAGAACAGGCCTTTCTATCGTGTCAGGATATCTGGGACTTTGCGCGCTTGTTCCTCCGCTTGCGCCAATCGCGTTAGCTGTTTCTATTATTGCCTGGGTACAGTTTCAAAAAAACCCGGGAAAACTTGGAAAGGGCAGAATAATTTTTGGTTTAATTGCTGGCTCCTTGGGAACGGCCGCCTTGGTGTATTTAATTTTAGTTAAGGGGAGATTGATGTACTAATTATATGAAAACATTTTGTCAGGGCTGTGGACAAGAAACAAAAAAATATGAAATAAATTGTTCTCATTGCGGAGTAAAATTAAGTGTGCCAAATATTCCTTCATATACGAAAGCGTCTATTGTGGCGTCGATTCTTTTTTTTCTACCCACTGGATTAGTGGCTTTGATAAATTCTCTCCAGGTGAATGATAAAATTAAGAGAGGGGATTTCGAGGCAGCAATTAGATCTTCCAAGCGGGCTTTGCTTTGGTGCTGGATTTCATTTGGGGTTGTTATTTTAATTCTCATCCCATATTTTTTGCGTCGCATTAATTAGTGAACAGGAGAGTTGGTGTTTTTATTTTAGTGAGTAGAGTATTTTTTGGATATTTTGCGATTAAAGACCGAATGAAATATTTTGCCTAAAATAACTCAAATTCTTTTTCTGATTTAGTTTATGCAAAAACTAAGTTGGTTCCGCGTGGTCGTGTAGCGACCTATGGTCAGATTGCGAAGGCGATCGGAAGACCTAGTGCGTCGCGCGCTGTGGGTAATGCGCTCAATTGCAATCCCCATGCGCCAGTTGTTTTATGTCACAGGATAGTGAAAACTGATGGAAAAATTGGTGGGCTTGCAAGCGGCTCAAAAGTCAGGGCTGGACTTTTGAGGAGAGATGGGGTAAAAATAGGAGACGGGAAGATTGCGGATTTTGAGAAAAGATTGTTTATTTTTTAAAAGTAATCTTTTTATATGTCATCCCCGCGCAGGCGGGGATCCAGTGGATAGGTTTTGTCTAAATGGATAATCTAAGCATTAGGCCAATCTAGTTGAATTTAGTTTTTACACTAGATTCCCGCCTGCGCGGGAATGACAAAGAATTTATAATTCGGAATTATTTTATGCAACTAGAAAAACTAAAAAAAATTCTCACTGAAAGCGGAGAACCGAAATTCCGTTTGAACCAAATTCAAAAAGCCATCTACCAAGATGGCGTTTCTGATTTTTCGGAAATTTCGACTATTTCCAAGAATTTGCGGGAACAATTGGAAAGAGAAATGAAAATCTTGTCTTTTGAGGTGGAAAAAGTTCTCGTTTCGAAAGATGAAAAATCTCTGAAAGCCCTTTTGAAATTAGCAGATGGAAACAAGATTGAATCAGTTTTATTGTCTCCAATACAAGGTAAGTGGTCAGTTTGCATTTCTTCGCAAGTCGGCTGTCCTTTGAATTGCGATTTTTGCGCGACAGGGAAAAGCGGATTTCAAAGAAATCTAACGGCGGAAGAAATTAGTGATCAGGTTTTGTTTTGGAAACAATATATCAAAAAACAGGGAACAGTGAGCAGTGAACAGGAAAAAAATCCACCTCACAATCCACCTCACCCTAACCCTCTCCTTAGTAAGGAGAGGGGAACGATAAGTAATATTGTCTATATGGGGATGGGGGAGCCGTTTTTGAATTGGGATGAAGTGAAAAAAAGTCTCAAGGATTTGGTTGATAAGGATCTTTTTGCATTTGGCTCACGGAGCATTTCGGTTTCGACGGCTGGGATTCCAGAGGGAATTAAAAACTTGGCCGAAGGATTTCCGCAAATTAATCTGGCGATTTCTTTGCATTTTGCGACAGATGAAAAAAGAAGCCAGTATATGCCAATCAATCGAAAATATAATCTGGAAGAACTGAAAAAAGCGCTCAAGGATTATTTTTCTAAAACTAACCGACAAGTTTTCGTGGAATATGTAATGCTCTCTGGAATAAATGATAGCGAAGAAGATGCCTATGCACTTTCGACCTATTTAAAATCAATTGGCAATCGCCAACTTTTGCACGTTAACTTGATTGCTTATAACGAAACTGGCAAGGAATTTAAGGCTTCTTCTGGCAATAAAACGTATCTCTTTAGGGACTATTTGGAAAAAGGTGGAATGAGTGTGACAATCAGAAAAAGTCTTGGGCAAGAGGTGGAAGGGGCTTGTGGACAACTTGCCGGAGGTGGGGCAAAAAATCCTTGAGCAAAAGTTAGTGCGGGATGAAGCCGGAAATGAAAAGCTCTAAGCAAAAGTTAGTGCGGGATAAAAAATATGAAAAAACTGATTATTGATTTTGACAGCACGTTAGTTAAGGTTGAAACTTTGGATAAGTTGGCTGAAAAAGCTCTGGAGAATAATATTGATTGTGAGAAAATTCTTTGCGAAATAAAAAACATAACTGAGCTGGGAATGGTTGGTGAGATTACTTTTCCTGAATCTTTAAGTCGAAGAATTGCACTTATCAGGACGGATAGGAAAACTGTGGCGGAAGTGGCGAAAACTTTTGAGCAGGAGATTTCCAGTTCTGTTTTGGCTAACCTAGATTTTTTTGAGAAAAATAAAGAAGATATATTCATTATTACTGGCGGGTTTGAAGATTTGATCTTTCCTACGACTGATAAGCTAGGAATAGAAAGAGATCATGTTCTGGCTAACCGATTTGTATTTAATGAAAAAGGGTTTTTGACTGGAGTGGATAAAAATTCTTTATTGGCGAATGTTAACGGAAAATCTAACCAAATCAAGGCTTTGGGCTTGCAGGGAGAGATTGTTATTGTTGGAGATGGTTGGACGGATTTCGAGGTCAGGAGGTCTGGCGTGGCAAACAAGTTTATCGCTTATGTTGAAAATGTTTCTCGCGAAAATGTTACCAGAGAAGCTGACTATGTGGCCAAGGATTTTGGACAAGTAATTGAGTATTTTAACAATATTTAGGTTTCAACCAATGAAAAACCGCCTATCCTTGAGAGAATTTGGCGGTTTTCTGAATTTTGAGATGCGGATGATGTTAATCCGCTTGTCGTCTCATTATTTTTTGAAATTCTTGATGTAGCTCAGCGCGCTGTGCATGAGCCATTTTTCTGGCGTTTAACCTCGGCCTGTTTTCAGCGGCAGCGACAAGCTCTTCATAAAATCCCATCTCTAAGCTCTTCGCTCCAACACTCAAAAACAGCTCCAGATACGCAATATTCCCATTAATCAGGATCCTTCTAAGTTTTCTCGAGGCTCCTGGGTACTTGGGATTGGCGTATGTTGCCATAACATTTCTAATGAAATTATCTGGAAATTTCATTTTTTACCTCCTTTTTCGTAATATTTTTTTATTTTGTTTTTTAACCCTTAATACTAGCACAAAAACGCCATCTTGTCAAGAGTGGCGTTTGATGGGTTTTTTGATGCAAAACGTGGCTTAGGGGTAGTGTTTTAGGCAAAAAGTCCAAAATTCATGAGTGTTGGAAGAATATTTGGTGCCAGATTTTCTGATTCCAATTCTTTGATTACAATCCATTTCCATTCGCGAATGTCTGATCCTGGCCGTATCTCCCCGATCCGTTTTGCGGCGTAGTGTACCAGAATAACATCGATTGGTCCATCTGCGGATTCTTTTGTGATGTGAAAGAGTTGTGGTTTTTCGTCCGTGATTTCAATTTCAATTCCCAATTCTTCTTTTGCTCTTCTCTTGGCAGTTTCCACAAGTGTCTCGCCTTCTTTCACTCTTCCTCCGCAAAACTTCCAGAAGTTATCTTCTCCCTGAACAGCAAGGAGAACCTTATTGTCCTCTACGATGAC
>JBAXPY010000055.1:0-7423 GCA_037132035.1 Candidatus Moraniibacteriota bacterium
GCTAATCAATTTTTAATCTCAGAATTAGTGTCTAAAGAAATGGGTACTTGACAACCTGCCAATTGATCAGAAAAACTTACCCGCTTTGCCTCTAGGCGAAGCGTCATCAATTAAGCGTGGAGAAAAGGTGGGCGTATTTGGTTTCCCGACCACGGCTGAGTTGAATGGAAAAAACCTGCTAGAGGCTACTTTCAGCCAAGGGGTGGTGAGTGCTATCAAGGATTCAGAAAATAAAGATTTTAGTATTATTCAAACTGATGCCAAGATTTCCTCTGGTTCTAGTGGTAGCCCGCTTTTGAATGAAAGAGGGGAAGTAATTGGAATGATTACCTATCAGACCAATAAGGAAGATGCCTCGGGTGGAGATAATTTTGCTTTTGCCATTCCAATTGATACGGTGCAAGAAGGCGTGAAAAAATTTAATGCAAATAAGGTTGCTATTAATTTTGCTTCAGGAAAATATTACACGCAATTTGCCGATGGTTTGAAACTGCTGCAGGATGCTAGATGTCAAAAGGCGTTGGAGCAGTTTTCGAGCGCGAAGAATACAAATGAAAAATTCAATACTAATGCTAACATCGAAACTTATGAAAAAAAATGCCAAGTTTTGATGTCATCTGGAAAATCGATTAACAATCAATGGGATGAATTTCGAAATTCTCTTTATACCTTGAGTCGCTGGATTTGGGCGCTTATGGCTGTCGTGCTAGCTATTTTTATTGTCGGAGCGTTTAAATTTTTCAAGATGAAGAAATTGCTAAAGAAGGAGGAGAAAGAAATTGAAGTTTTAGAGGAAGAAATTAAGGAAAATTCTGAAAGGGACGCGGAAGAAATGAAAAAGATTGAAAAGATTGAAAAAGAAATAGAGAAGATTGAAGGAAAAAAATAATTAGTGACACTGCTGAATTGGCAAAAGAGAATTGAATGAAATTGAAAGCAATCACTGTGCGGTAAGTAGTCCTGAAGAAAATGCATTATTCAATAGAGTGAACAGCGCTGAGGATAAGAAACTAGCTGAGGTGACGAATAGTGAATTAATCTAGAGCGCCCTGACGAAAGTTGGGGCGCTTTTGTTATGCATGTCATCCTCGCGGATGCGGGGATCCAGTGTAAAGGCTTAATAAAAAAATATCAGCCAGATGTTTTGATAGTTGAAGAAGCACAGAGAACTAATCAAAAGAGTAGCGCCACCCAGAAAGAGTTACATTCTAATATGGCCTTGAGACTAGATTCCCGCCTTCGCGGGAATGACACAAAAAAAAGGGGGGAGGATGACACGAAGAGGGAATGACACAAGAGGGGTGAATGACACAGGGAAGGCGCTTCGATTTCGGTCGGGGCGCTTTTTTGGTGGCTTGAAAGTGTAAATGGCGACTGTGCAGTAAGGGGGGGTGAATATTGACCGGTGAATATTCACCTGCTATAATAGAGGCGTAATAATTAAGAGAAAAAATATGGAGGATCTGTCTAAGGAAACAGGGGAGATATTGGAGGCAATAAGGCGCTATGGACCCTTGCGATCGGTTGAGCTCGTGAAGATGCTTGGCGTTTCTACTAAAACAATCTACAAACATTTAACGAAACTGCTCGATGAACAATTGATAAAAAAAACCGGAACGACTCCTCGGGTTTTTTATGTCGCGCGCGATGAGCAGGCGGATGGCGTAGCGGTTTTTGACGAAAGTGATCAACTCATTGAGCAAAACTATATCTATGTCTCTCCGAGCGGGGAAATGACGCGGGGCATTTCTGGATTTCAATTGTGGTGCGAAAGAAATGGATCTGATTTTTCAAAAGAAAAAAAGTTATTTTCCCAAAGATTTAAATCGATCCAAAAAATGAAAAATAGCGGTTTGATTTCTGCGAAAAAAACCATTCTTTCGGGCGGGAAAGCGCTCCAGCTGGATAATATTTTTTTCAGTGATTTTTATACGTTCGATCATTTTGGAAAAACGAAACTCGGTCAGTTGGTGTACCTAGGAAAATCTTCCCAGAACAAAGAGCTGATCGGTGAAATTGCAAAAAATATCCGTCCCGCGATTGAGGGCATTATTGAGAAATATGACATCGAATTTGTCTGCTTCATTCCGCCGACCATTGATCGCAAAGTGCAATTTTTAGATGTGCTGAAAAAAAGATTGAAGCTCGGGTTGCCCGAAATAGTTGCGACAAAAATTCCGAGCGTGACCAAGGTGCCACAAAAAACATTGCGGAAATTGGAAGACCGGATTATAAACGCTAAGACGACGATAGCGGTCAATCCAAACCAGCAAATTGGCGCGAATGTGCTTATTATTGATGATGCGACCGGATCAGGCGCGACGCTTAATGAAACTGCTGGAAAGATTAGGAATGTGGCAAAGAAAAAAATAAAAATCATTGGTTACTCGGTAGTGGGAAGTTATAAGGGATTTGATGTGATTAGTGAAGTTTAGCTGAGGCTCAAAACCGCAGCTAGCCGTGCGAGGTTGTTTCTTTGGTAGGATAAAAAATTAACTTGTTGATTTAGGAAGTTAGAAGATTTATAATTCGATTTCCTAGAGTTTACAACTAGTGGTACCTGGGATTCCCGTCTTCTCGGGGATGACAAGGGGAAAGCGCTTCGATTTTGGTCAGGGCGCTTTTTTTTGGCCCTTTTAAGCCAGATTTGACAAAATATCGTAATATGTGCACAGACAATACATAAATTAAGTTAAAAATATGTATTACAAATACACAAATTTATGATTGAGTGATTTTTTAGCTATCCTCAGCCATTATCAGGATTGAATAAAAAATTCATGGAAAGTTATCCAAAGTCAAAGTTTTCAGTAATTAGTAGGGATAATTATCGCGACTTTGTGGCGTAGGATATGGGGGGGTGAAAATTGACCGGTGAATATTCACCATCTTGAAAACTGCAGCGAAAAATGTGAGGATGTTTCTTTGGTAGAAAATCCACCTCACCCTGCACCCTCTCCTTGGTAAGGAGAGGGAAATAAAAGAGATGAGGTGGTGGATTTTTTCCAAAATACTGGTATAATAAAAACATAATAATTTAAAACTTAAACATATGGAATTTATCGCTGCTTTAATGCCAATCATTATTCCCGCCTTTATTTTCTTGGTCCTCCCTGGATTTCGGGTGGTGCAACAATATGAAAAGGGTGTGGTCTTTCGGTTTGGAAAAATTATTTCCAGTCGTGAGCCGGGGTTGAATTGGATTATTCCCTATGTGGACCGCATGCGAAAAATTGATTTTCGAACCGTTACAATGCCGATTCCACCGCAAAAAATTATCACCAAAGACAATGTATCGGTGGACATCTCTGCTGTAGCTTATTACAAAATAGTTGATGCGGAAAAAAGTATCGTGTCGATTGAAGATGTGCGTAGCGCGATCAATCAAATCGCGCAAACAACAGTGCGCAATATTGTTGGTCGTTTTCAGTTGGATGAAGTTCTCTCCGAGCGGGATGCGATTAATAAAGAAATTAGTACGGTGCTTGATGGCAATACTGAGCCGTGGGGGGTGTTGGTTTCTGTTGTTGAAATTAAAGATATTGAACTGCCGGAAAATATGCAACGGGCGATGGCTAAACAAGCAGAAGCGGAAAGAGAGAAGCGCGCCAAAATTATTGCGGCGGAAGGTGAGCTTTTGGCCAGTCAGAAATTGGCCGAAACGGCTGATGTAATGGCAGTGCATCCGATTGCACTGCAGCTGCGCAATTTGCAAACAATGGCGGAAATCGCAGTCGAGAAAAATTCCACCATTATTTTCCCGGCGCAATTTATGGGAACAGTGAGCGATATTCAAGCTTTTCTTTCTAAGGAGAAGATAAAATAAAGTTTATTTGAACTTTTAAAAAAGCGTTCTGGTATGAACTGGGGCGCTTTTTTTGTTGACTTTTTGTGCTATAATTCACCCAGAAGTTTTTAATTAACTAATAAAAAGCCTATGTGTGGAATTGTTGGTTATATTGGGAAAAGAAATGCTCTTCCGGTCCTTATAGACGGGTTAAAGCGCTTGGAATATCGTGGGTATGACAGTGCGGGGATTTCGCTCGTGCAAAAGAAGCGGATCAAAACTTGGCGTGCGGTTGGGCGGGTGAGTGAGTTGGAAAAGAAAATTGATATAGAGGAAATGGGCAATGTGGGAATCGCGCACACTCGTTGGGCGACGCATGGCGAGCCATCGGAAAAGAATGCGCATCCGCACTCGGATTGTGGGAAAAATATAAGTCTTGTGCATAATGGAATTGTTGAAAATTATGCGGAACTGAAAAAACTTCTCATCAAAAAAGGACATTGTTTTTCATCAGAGACAGACACGGAAGTGGTGGTGCATTTGATTGAAGAGTTTGCCAAGAAAAAAACTTTCATGGAAGCGCTCACTGAGGCTGTGAGGCTCTTGGAAGGAACTTATGGGTTGGTTGTCATAACCAGCAAGGAGCCCGGGAAACTTTATTGTGCGCGAAAAGGCAGCCCGCTTATTTTGGGAGTGGGGACAGATGAGTTTATTGTGGCTTCTGACGCGTCAGCCATCGTGAGCCACACTAAAAAAATCGTCTATCTGGAAGACTCCGAGATTGCGGAAATTACCCCGGATGGTTTCAATATTTTTAATGCTAAAAATCATAAGACAGATAAGCAAATTTTTGAGGTTAATCTGACTGACGAGCAAGTGAAAAAACAAGGCTTTCCGCATTTCATGCTCAAGGAAATTTTCCAGCAGCCAGACGCTGTGCGAAATGCTCTGCGTGGTCGGGTAGAAAAGTTTCTCAGTGAAGATGGTGGGCCGATTCCCGGAGGACTACTCTGCGTGGAAAGGCGTTTGAAAAAAATTAAACGCATTGTGATTGTGGCTTGCGGCACTTCCTATTACGCTGGTCTCGCGGGGAAATATCTCTTAGAAGAATTTTCTGGTCTGCCAACCGAGGTGGAGAGCGCCAGCGAATTTCGTTATCGTAAAAATACGATCGATGAGTACACGGCAGTGCTGGCGATTTCTCAATCGGGAGAAACGGCTGATACGCTTGAAGCGATCCGTGAGGCGAAACTGAAAGGGGCGCTTACTCTGGGAATTGTCAATACAGTTGGCTCGACAATTGCGCGGGAAACTGACGCGGGGATTTATTGCCATGCGGGACCAGAAATCGGCGTTGCTTCCACGAAAGCTTTTTCTTCTCAGCTTTCGATTTTAGTTCTCTTGACGCTTACCCTCGGTCGCCAGCGAAGACTATCCTTTTCTGAGTCAAAAGCCTTAGCCACGGAATTGCAGAAAATTCCGGAAAAAATTGAGGCAATTCTCCGTGACAAAAACACAATCAAAAAACTGGCCAAAAAATATGCGCATTTTAGCGATTGGTTGTATCTGGGGAGAAAGTATAGTTTTCCGATTGCGCTTGAAGGCGCTCTGAAAATCAAAGAAATCTCCTATGTGCACGCTGAAGGCTATGCGGCGGGGGAGATGAAACATGGTCCAATCGCGCTCATTGATGAAAAGTTCCCTTCTTTTTTCATTGCTCCAACGGATAGTGTCTATGAAAAAACAATGAGCGGAATGCAAGAAGTCAAGGCGCGCAAGGGAAAGATTCTGGCCGTGGCAACAGTGGGAAACAAAAAAATCAAGGATTTAGTGGACGACGTGGTTTATATTCCAGCTGCGCCTGAGGCTTTTTCCTCATTTCTCAGCGCCACCGTCACCCACCTTTTTGCCTATTATGTGGGGACTGCTAAGGGCTATGATGTGGATCGGCCGAGAAATCTGGCCAAAAGCGTGACAGTGGAGTAGAATGGAGAGTGCCTGATTGGAGCGCGAATTTGACAATTTGGCTGATTTGTGCCAAGATTTGGAGTTATTAGTTCATTCAAGTCGGTTTTTTCGTTGTCTTTTATGGCGATGAGGAAACTGATTTGAATGGATTATATGATAAAGTATATTAACAATTTGAAGGAAGGAATTTGATAGATGAAAATTCTAGTAGTGGACGATGAGGCTTTTGGCACGATATTGTCTATGATGCTGGAGGATTTATTTCCAGCGTGTTGCATTGACGTTGCGAGTAGCCCGCGGGAAGCTTTTGAGTATTTAGAAAGCTATCCATACGACGTGGTCATTAGTGACTTTAATTTAGGTGCAGACGTTGTGCCTAATGGTATCGGGATTCTTCTCCGGGCGAAGGAAATCAATTCTGCCATAGTCGCAATTCTTATGTCTGCGGAAGACATCAGAGTTGAGGCTATAAAAAATCTTGGGGTTGATTGTTTTTTGAAAAAGCCTATTGAGATGGAACTAATTAAAAAGAAAATTCAAAATTTCCGGAAAAGGAGTTGAGAAATGAACTTTTTGATTGTTGGAGCGGAAGCTTTTGGCCAACTTATAGCTGGAATGCTTGGGATGCTTCCAGTTGCCTCTACTATTGATTTCGCAAAGACAACAGCAGAGGCTTTTAGGTTAATAGAGGCTGGTTGCTATGATTTTGTGATTAGCGAACTTAACTTTGATGTTGACGCGAGCTGTAACGGAATTGGTATCCTCATTAAAGAGAAAAAAATAAACCCAAAGGCCGTGGTAATACTTGTTTCGGCTGAGGATATTTATGTTGATGCAATCAAGAAGCTTGGGATAGATTGTATCTTGGAGAAACCAATCACCACAGATCAAGTTCAGGAAGCTGTGGGAAATTTTCTTGAAAAAAGGGAGGAGTAAAAATGAAAAGAATGATTAAAATTGTTTTTATCGGTATAACCGGATTGGGGTTGCTTTTCTTGGCAATACCAAATCCACTTGTTTCTATTTATGGTCAGATTTTTGGCACGGTGGTTTTTTCCACTGTTGCCATTAAATTTCTGGATACAGCTGATACGAGGAGACGATAAGATGGACATAAGATTTCTTGGCTGGAGTGGTTCAGCTGCAATTATTGTTATTTTCTGGGGAGGAGTTTTTTTTCTCTTTAAATAGGCGGTAAAAACTGTCGATTCAATACAAAAAGGCCAGTGACTTGGAGGAGTCTTGGCAAAAAGGAATTAGGAGCTGAATTCGCCCCTGGTTCCTTTTTTCTTTGGGAAAAATTGTTTATTTATGGTATTCTTAGGAAAAGTAGCCTCCTCGCCCTTAGGGAGAGGATGTCGCGTACTCGCGACAGGTGAGGGAAAAGGGCGTTAGATAATAAGAAAGCTCACATATAAATGGCGGGTCGGTTATCGACTGGCTCCTCCCTCATCCGGCCTTCGGCCACCTTCTCCCTAAGGGCGAAGGGGATATGAACAAATTTATTACTATGGATTTCAAATACACCAGCTTAATAATATCCAAAAGAGATATCTCGGAAGTTGACCGAATCTACAATTGCTATACCCTGGAAGACGGAAAAATCCAAGCTGTTGGGCGTGGTGTGCGTCGTCCAAATGCAAAGCTGGCAGGGAATCTGGAGCCACT
>JBAXPY010000056.1:0-7382 GCA_037132035.1 Candidatus Moraniibacteriota bacterium
TTTATTTGATAAATCGAAGTAGCGATCATTAGATTTTTAAATGATGTATCACGATGCATATATTTCCCATCGATAAGCCAAATACCACCATTTTTTTAATATTTTGGCTCTACAAGGCCATATCCTGATTATCAGCGGAGAAAGCTATCAGTTTTATGCCTTATTTTAGGCAAATTCAATCACTAGGCTAACCATTTTATTGACTTTTTTGCTATTTTGTGCTAATATACACAGTTGGAGCAAAAGGACATTATTGCCACCCTCAATGTGAGGCTTCAGTCAATAAGTTCATTGCAACGAACAACTCAAAACAAAAAGAGTTGCAGTCACAAGTTCTTTCACAAATCAATATAACGTTTTATTTCGCTGAAAGGCGAGAAAGGTAGGAAAACATGGCTTTCTGGACAAAATTACTTGGTTTTGGAGCTGAAGTGGCCGCAGATGCAACCCTCATAAAGGGAGTCCCAGCATTGTGGAATTGGTTAAAAAAAACCCACTCCGATTTACCAGATTCTGTTAAACAGCGACTTCCCGGTTTGTTGGGATATGATTTGACTGATGAGCAGCTCTATGGGAGCGTGCTTGGTCAATTGCAGCCAAGAGAGCAGGTTGTAATATCGACTTTTCTCGCTCAATGTAAAGACTACGAACGTAACCGATTCATTAACGTGGTTGCGGGCATGGAAGTCATCGATGAAGGAAAAATAGACGAGAAAAAAGAAAGCTTCGATGATAATGGAAAAAAGGTCGTTGAAACAAAATCTGGTAGCAAGGGCAAAAAAGACAAGCGACAAGCTTTTCTGGAAAGTTTTGCCAGAATTATCACAGAAGAGTTTAATGGCGATTTCGACAAGGCCTATACTCATTGTATTGCAGGTCGGATGATTATTCCAGACCCGCTACATCAAAGAGCGTTGAGAAGTTTTTCGGAAGGTGCGGCTTGGTTTAAAGCCGTTATTCTTGCCCCATTTGACGCAACGTCCACTGCGGACCTGCTTCAAAAGGCCAAGAGTGGATTGTCCCAAAACTCAGCCAACTTGGATGCCTCAACTCAATCATTTGAAGATCGAGGCAAGGCATTTTATGAAAGATCAAAAAATAAAAAATAAAGGTGGTGCACAATGCCGATATTCATTATTATAATCATGTTAGGCCTGCTCGTGTTTTCTATCTCTATTCGGACTCGAATAAGCAACTTGCTTGTGGGTACTGGATATTATATAGCTGGTGCATGGAATAATATAAGCCCCGCTATCAGAGACATTCTGCGGGTCGCAATCACAATTATCGTGGTTTGCTGGGGCACAACAGTCGTGCTAATGATAGGTTTAGGCATTTATGCCAATGCCGTGTCGAGCGCACTCATAATAACCATCTTATTTCCATTATGGCTCATAGCATTAATCATGCCTATTGGAAAAATATTTCGGATTTTAAGGTTTGTAATTGCTCCGTTTTTGGTAATAGCAACTCTTCTATTACTAATTGGCCTCTGGTCACCAGAAGTTAAGCAGAGCATAGACCGTGGCACAGGTAACATGAAAAGTGGTATCGCAAACAGCTTTAATGAAAGTTCCAGCCATAGCGAAAATGAATCTGGAATCTTCAGAAAAGTCAAAGAAAATGTTACCACGGCAAGATTTCTTGAAGATGATAGCCAACCTTTTTCTATCGAAGCAGCTGACACCATAAAGGTTGTCAGTTGGGACGGAGTAAAAGCAACTGGCCTTCGAGAAGGATTTAGCCGCGTTGTATGCAAAAACATTCATGGGCACTTCGATGGCGCGAAAGTCGGCTGGATACCAACGCGATTGCTCCAAGAGGGAAGCGCGATACAGACAAGTATCGGTACCGGAACAACAATCGCCAATGAAACATATCGGTTTCACTCGACGGTAGATTTCAGAGGTGGTGGATTCAAAAAAAGTTTCTACCAAAAAATATTGGAAGCCGGGGAATACAACATAACCCGGATTGCAATATCCACCAATGACGGGAAAAGTTTCGAAACAAAAGAAACTTTTTCCGTCACCGAAGAGGAAGGAAAAAAATTCGCCATTAAAACGCCGGGGGCAGGCGACCCTCAAGTCATTACACTCACAAAGAAAGGAGTAAGATGACACAAAGAAAGGGCAGACTCGAATAATACGAGACTGCCCTTTTTCCTTGTCTATTTTTTATTTTTCCAAAAAAATAATATCAAAAAAAGTTTCACACAAAAGCTCCTAACCCGTAAGCAACATCTCCACCGCTTTAATCGCAATTACTCCCGACAATGCCACCGCAATGCCAATCGCAGAAGCAACCATTGATTTTTTGGCTGTTTGCAACATCTTCTCATCTGTTGCCACGAGAAAATATTGAAAACCTGAAATTACAAAACCGATAATCGCGATGATACCAATGACGCGCAAAAGCAAATCAGCTACATTTGTGAAAATACCTCTGACTCCATTCGCATTCTCCGGCAGTCCCGATGTGGTTGGATAAGTCAATGTTGTTGCCGCATAAACATCATTAAGAAAAATTAATGTCACAACAAAAAACAGACAGACAACAACAACAAAATTTATTTTATTTTTCATATTTATCTAAAAGATTGAGCAATACACTGTCACAAACAACTAAAGTTAAAAAGAGCCCTGAGCCTCCAGCATTGCAGTAACTGCCTTAAGTACCACTACTCCGCAAATAGCCACAATCACTCCAATAATAGAAGCGGTCATTGCACTTTTTGCAACCTTAATTTTCGCTTCTTCCCCTGTCGATGTGAGATACATAAGACCAGAAATCACAAAACCAATCACTCCAGCGATACCCACAATAGTGAGAAGCCACCCTAAAATATTTTCAATGATGCCATATATACCATCCGAAGGATCAGGAAGACCAAAACCTTCGGCGTTCGTAAGTCCCTCGCTCCACCCTCCAGCAACAGCGAAAACTTTCCCGATTGCTCCTAGCATAAATCCGGCGAAAACTAACCCTGCAAGACTCAATTTTTCATTTATTTTTTTTATTTTCATTTCATTGTTTTCTACGATTCTTTTAATCATATTGCGATATGAAAATGAAGCGTAGCAATTAAATTTATAAATTTATTACATTAAAATTATACCATAAAAATAAAAATAAAAATAGTCCCGACAAATCGGGACTATCTTAAACTAACAAAAAATTTTTTACTAGAACGCCGCGTTTCCCTTAAGCATAGTGTTAGCAGCTGTAAGCGCTACAACACCAACGATTGCAACAACCACTCCCGTGATAGAAGCGACCATGGCTGATTTTGCGCTTTTGATTCTGGTCTCGTCTCCCGCTGCTGTGAGATATAGAATACCAGCAATCGCAAATCCAATCACGCCGGCAATTCCCACTGCCGTGAGAAGCCACTTCATGATATTGGTTACGATTTCCATGATACTACCTCCAGCAAGGCCAGTTGAACCACCCGCTTCCGGATCAAAAGTTCCATAACCCGCTGCACCGAAAACTAGCGTAGGCAAAGTCAAAACCAAAGCTGATGCGCCATATACCATTCCTTTAATTTTATTTTTCATTGATACACCTCCTTCTATTTTTATTTTTATTTATATCTTTGAATCAATTTTTTCTTCTCTACGGTCCAGCAATCAAATCCGCGACTTGCTTCACCAAAACGAGTGACCCCAGTGCAACTGCAATTCCAACAACCGACCACATTGCCATTTTCTTGGCTTTTCCCATTTGCGTATCATCTCCATATGCTGTCATATACATTCCACCAGCAATCACTAAACTAATTATAGCAATAATTCCCACAATCGACAAGAGAAAATTCATAACATTCGTTGCAATCTCTGTAATTGTTAGTGCAGAATTTAGCGTATCACTCTGCAACGTTCCACCAAGAATCGCCATCACTTCCTTGAGAAACGTTGGCGCCGCCACAACAATAGCCAGGCCAATCACGGAAAAAAGCCAACAATCCTTTGCCCTTTTAATCATGCCCGGATCCCCTGCCGACATCATGTAAAGTATTCCACCAAGAACAATAAAAATAATCGCTAGCGTAATCACCAGTCCTGATAGCGCAGACATAAGCTTACCGAGAACATCACTGATTGAGTTTGATGTAATTGGATTAGTAAATACTGTTGATGTGGATGTTGTGCCAGTAGACGATCCACCGCTGCATGCGCTTACAGCACTACATGCACTACTATATACTGTTCCCGTACAACTTGATGCATTTTCTTGACAATCAATAGGCGGACCAGCCTTATAGCAACAAGTCGTTGGCAAACATACCGGATCAGTACACACTGCCACACGAGGACAAGTTCCTCCCATAGCTGAAAGTATACAATCAGAGCCATCAGCAGCAACACACTCGTTGCAGGTTTTAGGATCAGTCACATCATTAATACAACACACAGCGCCCGCTGCAAATGCATCAACAGATTCACGCGATCCAAGGAGGCCCACGAAGAGACTAACAATAAACACCAGACTAAAAAAATATTTATTCTTTTGCATTTTTTTATATATAAAATTTACTCACGACTATTTCATCTCCAATTTCTGAATTCTCCCTTCGGCTGTTTTCAGGGCGTCCGCAATACTTGCCGCTCCTCGATTCACATTGCCAATCATTTCTCCAAGGATTGATTCTATTGCCAAAGGATCATTTTGCTTCCAACTTTTCGCCACCAAATTACTGCTCGCAAAAACACCCAGATCAAGATCATCCTTCTGCTTATCAATAAGATCTCTTCTCGCTGCCGGTTGTTTTGTTTTTTCCAAATAATTTTCTGCTGGATCAAATTTTCCTACTGGCTTTTTCACGGCGCTTGTTGCCGGGGTTGACACTACCACTGGCGTCTCCGCTCTCGTCGTTAGATAGGTCAAAAACTTCCAAGCTTCAGCTACGCGAAGAGTATTTGAAACTGGGGCCAACTTACTTTTCGAATCAGCTTTAATAATCTTATTGCTCGAAACCGCATATCCCCAATAATTTGCATAGTTGACTGGCATGCCCAAATTTAATTGCGGCAATTCTGACACAGAAAAATTCAACTTAGGTGATTTACCTCGAATCACTCCCTCTTGCCAAGAATAATTGAGCATCATCGCAAGCGTTCCTTCGGAGAAAGCATCAACGGAATAATGCATCTGAGGATTCCATGAATAATTTGGCGCGGAATTTCTGGAAAAATCCGTATAAAATTCTAGAGCTTTTTTCGCATTAGCATCGTTCCCAAAGCTCACTCGTTCATTAGCATCTCGCATCTTAGTGCCATTTTGCATCATCAAAACGCCCAAGATATCCGTCGAACGATTGATATTAAAAGCCGTACCCATTGCTGCGCCTGAAGGCACAATCTCCCCCATAACATTTATTTTTGTAATTTTTTCTGTCGCAGCGATAAACTCATCCCACGTTTTCGGTGGCGCCGTAATCCCAACTGCATTAAACAAATCTTTATTATAGTAAAGTGCGAGAGAATTGACCGAAAGTGGGACCGCGAAAATATCCCCTTTGGAAACAAAATCATTTGCGCAAACATCCACAAAATCTTTGCGGAATTTTTGCTCCGTCAAAATCTCTTTCGGCGCAGCCACAATCTTATTGGAAAAAGCAGGCAGCCACGTATTATGAATCAGGAAAATATCCGGGCCTTTACCGGAAGCCAGAGCATCAACCAAATCTTTTTCATATGTTTCGATGCGTTGCTTTTTGTAAATAATCTCTCCGATATTCGGATTCAGCTCACGATAACTCTTAAATATTTCTGAGTAAGCATCACTATCATCCAGCGCGCCCCAAACCTCCAAATCAACCTTATATTTTTGTACCGTCGGTTTACAACCACAACCAGAAAACAAAAAAATGCTACCAACAAAAAACAAAGCCGAAAAAATTCTAAATTTATTTTTCATATTATTTTTCCAAGATTAACCCAAAATGAAAATCACTAATCTCAATCTCTTTTAAAACGGAAAGTTCATTGCTCTCGGCTAATACAAGCACATCCTCTTTTGAAACTCGCAATTCGCTCTCTGGACCGAATAAAGAATCATTAACATTCCATTCAACGACTAAAATTTTTCCTCCTTTTTTCAAAACCCGCACCGCCTCTCCAATAATCAAATTTTTGTCCTTATTTTGAAATAGCATATTAACCAGACATACCAAATCCAAGCTGTTTTCATCTAATTTCGATCCACCAACCAATTCCAGATTAGCTCGCTTTGTAATAATATTGCTAAGTCCCCAGACTTTTGCCTCAGACTCAATCGCTTCCAATTTCTCCTTCAGTATATCTAGAGCATAAACTCTTCCGCCCTGCTCCACTTTCTGTGCTAAAGGAAAAGTGAAATAGCCCGTCCCGCAACCAAAGTCTCCCACAAACATCCCAGTCGTGACTTCCAGCATATCAATAATAGATTTTGGATTGATAAATTTCAAGCCAAAAGACAGGTCTCCTAAATCACCAGCAACACCACCAACGTTCATTTTTTTTTGATTTTCCATTTGTCTATTTTTGTCATTCCCGCGCAGGCGGCCTGCCTGCCGGTAGGCAGGGAATCCAGTCTCGCATCTCATGTAAAGGACACTAAATCAAATATTTACAAAAGTAACGATATAAATGACAAAAGAATTAAGCAACCTTTTCTATTTCTTTATTTTACAATAAAATCAAAAAAACAACAACCCGCAAAAAACAAGGATTCCAAAAAAATTAAAAAACGTCCGTTGCAATAATTGCTTGGACGTTTTTTCAAAAAATACATTTTAAATTTATTTCAAACCACTTATCCTTTTATTGTAGTCATCCAAAATCTTTTGTCCGGCATCCATTCTGCCTTGTTCGTTGCCGTTATAGCGAGGATCTTTTTTTAAATTGTTCAATGCCTCTTGCACAAGCTTCCAGTTTGCAGCTTCGATTTTTTTATCCGCCGGATTAGAGCGCATATTACTCCTTTGATTCCTAACATCTTTTGACCATTCCTGAAACATAACATCTTTTGCCCGCTCACTACGATTTACGGCATTATTATACACCCGCCTACCCGCTGCTTCTGTTGTCCTGCGCTGATCTTCAGTTTGACCGGTCATGAGGATCGAAATAGTATCACTAATAACATTTTTTGCTTCAGCTTTTGATGCAAAAGAAACCATCATCCCTGCCAGTACAGTCATAATAAGTGCTGCCCGCTTAAGCTGCCCACTCCTCCTTTTCTCCTTTTTATTCGCACCATCAGTCAAGTCTACGCCTTCTGTTCTTGCGCTTTCCTCTTCAATCAAAGCTTCAGTCTCAGAATCCAGCACTTCAGGGATGCCTTCACTCACTGTTTTCAACATATTTTTTTCCTGTTGCAAACGATCTTTATCCAAC
>JBAXPY010000057.1:0-7381 GCA_037132035.1 Candidatus Moraniibacteriota bacterium
CCTTTTTCAATTTGAACGGCAATAAACTTTTCCACCAAAGTAATCATGATTAGAATTGGGAAAATTGAGACAGATGCGAGGCCAGTTCTTTTTAAGCTTCCGCCAATCGCGAGCATCAAAAGAATGGAAAGTGCAACAATCGTGAGCATGATGGCCACACGAGGAAGATAGAGGAGGCGAAAAGATTTAAGGGCGATTCGCATAAGCATCCCAATGAGGATGATCATCACAAAAATTAAAATCCCATATCTGAGCCCATCCGTCGCTAGAAAGGCAAAAGTGACCAAAAGTGGAGTGTAGATTCCGAAAGCCTTAATTCCAATCACTTGACGCAAAAAAGCAATAAGGGTGGCAATAATCGGGAGCATGAGGATTAGCTTGATCGTTTCAAATGGCACACCCTCACTCAAAAAGAATGTCAAAATGGGGCTAACACTAAAATTGATTTCATTCATGATGCATTTTTTAAACTAATTATAGCTCGACTATTAGCGTGACACACAGCGATTGCCAGTGCGTCAGCCACGTCATCGGGCTTGGGAATTGCGCTTAGGTGTAATAAGCTTTTGATCATTTGTTGCATTTGCTTTTTTTCCGCTCGGCCATAGCCCGTGAGGGCTTGCTTGACTTGAAGTGGCGTGTAACCAAACACTCTAACACTATTTTGGCGTAAAGTCAAGAGAATTGCCCCGCGGGATTGCGCGACTTGAATGACGGTTTTTTGGTTCTTGAAGAAAAAGAGCGTTTCAATAGCGGCTTCTGTTGGTTGGTGCTCTCTGATTATTCCCGCTAAATCATTAGAAACCTCGAGTATTCGCTCATCATCACTGTCATTCTTTGAGGTGCTGATGTGTCCATAGGCCAAAGGCAAGAGTTTGTCACCCCTAATTTCAATAATTGCCCATCCAGTAGTGGCTGTGCCGGGGTCAATTCCGAGGATTTTCATGGTCTACGAATTACGAATTAATACGAATGTACGAAAACTTTATCTATATCCTCTTCTCCCTAACGGAGAGGGGGATGTATTGGTTTACGCCAAGTTGGTATAAATTTCACTCACATCGTCATGGTCATCTAGCAGTTCCATGAGATTTTCACAGGCTTCGCGGGTTTTCTCGTCAACCGCGATCGTCGTTTTGGGTAGATAAATCAGACCCGAGTCAAGTATTTTAAGATTTTCCTTAGCAAGGCTTTCTCGCACTTTGGCAAAATCTTTCTGATCGGTGATTATATTTAATACGTCTTCTTCTAGGATTGTGTCTTTGGCGCCAGCTTCAATGGCGAGCATTTCTAGTTCGTCCGCATCTTTGCCTTCTAACTCAATGCTAATGCTGCCAACTTGTTCAAAGTTCCACATCGCCGAGCCTTTTTCGCCTAACTTGGAATTGTTTTTAGTGAAAATTGTTTTAACTTCCGATACAGTACGGTTTTTATTGTCTGTTGTGCAGGAAATGAGGAGCATGAGCTCTCCTGGCCCAACCGCTTCGTAGAGAATTTCTTCAATCATAGCCCCCTTAATTTCCCCCGTTCCGCGCTTAATAGCTCTTTCAATATTTTCCTTGGGCATATTCATCTCTCGTGCGCGATCAACCGCCATTCTAAGTTGAAAGTTTGACTCGAGCTTTCCTCCACCGTCTCTTGCCGCAATTGTGACTAACTTTCCGTATTTAGTGAAAATTTTGCCACGCTTAGCGTCGTTTATGCCTTTTCGTTGTTTTATTCCCGCCCAATGTGAGTGTCCGGACATAAGCTCATGAAGCATAAAACATGTAGCATGTAACAAAATACAAGTTGCTAGGCGTTTTGCGCTTTTTCGTTAACTATTTTATAGTTCCAGCTTAGCACTTTAACATGAAAAATTCAAGCAAAAATGATTGATTGTTCACTGAGCATATATGAAAGAGAGGAATAGAAAATGCCAGAGAATAAGGAAAGGAGCTCTTTAGTAAAAAAGAGACGGCCTGACAAGATGGGTTGCATTATGTTGATGTTTGGTGCATATCGTCCCGAGGAATACTTAGTGAATCTTTCATTGCAAGAATTGTGGGATTTTTACAAAAGGACCAAGGTATTGAAATGAAAAAGAAAGGCTAGATCGGAGTTGATGCAGTATAAGTATGGCCGTAACGATACAAGATAAGGGCAGGCTTTTTGGAACCATCGCCAAGGAGTTTCAGGAACTGGCAGAATTAGAACGAAGTACCGTTGCTGATCTTTCTCGGGAGGGGGTTGACTTCTCAGTCTAAAAAGATTTTCTCGAAAGTGCTCAGGCGGTATGTGATAGTATTTTTGAACGGATAGTTTTTCTAAGCGCATTGGAACAAATGAAAAAAAGAATAAGCATAGCCAGGGCAGATCAATGGATAACACTTCTGTCTTTTTCTCCTTTAGTTGCCGAAGAAGGTGTGGAGATCGTTCGGAATATAATCAGGGCGAGCCCTGATATTGTTGATAGTTACTATTACTGTGAATATGTTAGGACTGTGATAAAAAATAACGCGCCATATTAGAAAGTGGCATTTCAGGAAGGAGTTTTAAAGTTAGCCAGAATGGCTGACTCCAAAGAAATCTCTTGGCAAGTAATGAGCTTATTGGCCTTCGTGGCGATTCATTTAGATTCTACGAAAGAGAGATTTATGTCCATGTTGGCGCTGGAAAAAATATCTGCAAAGCTGGAACTCTGGGAAGCGCTTGTGGAAGCCTAATGTGGTGATGCGAAGGGGAGAACTTCTGGCTATGGTAGAAAAGAAGTTGAATGAGGGCTTTAAGATTGAAATTGGTAGGTATCGTAACTTAGAAGGAAGAATTAATATTTATCAGCGTCTTTCATTGCACGGCTTTTTCAGAAAGAGTGTTTTTGAGTATTGAAAAGGCAGTTGCGTTGGCAGAAAATCTCAAAAAAGAATAATTGAGGGCGATAGATGAAAAGTTGCCAGAAGTCGAGGATGTTCTCGCGCAAAAATATTTACCATCAAATTTTTTTATGACGGCTCCAATTTTTGATCGGGTGCTTATAAACTCCTTAATAGTAATGAAGGTTTGCCTGCCATCACCTCCGCAGTTGGCACAGTTATGAAAAACTGGTTTTTGTTTAAGCAAAACATCTGCCTCAAAGCAATTATTGTTGCAGGTGATACTAATCCTGTTTTTTATTTTTAGCATCGTTGTCTCTTTATATTTCTAGTGTTGCATGGTTATATGTTAAATAACAATTCAATTTGACTCTAATGAGTTACTATTTAGTAGAAGTCAATAGTGAAAGGCTTAAAGCATTAAAATAATTTCATTCAACTTCGCATTTATTTTTTTCCAAAATTGATTGGATGATTTTGTAATTGTCGTTTTTTGAGAAATATTTTTAGTGGTTGCGGCTCCCAAAACTAGACCTCGATTCGGCGATAACTTTTTAGATGGAGAAATGTTTGATCCGGCAAAAAGCAATGTGATTTGTTTTTCTCGTTTTGCACTCCAGTTTGGGTTTTCGCTATATTTTCCTAACTCGGATAAGTCGAAGTCAGTCTTTTCTTCTTTCGGCCCTGGATCATTATTCTTGCTTTCCTCTGAATTATTTATTACTGCCTCCTGATTGTTTTCTGGGATAGTTTCTGTTATTTTTTTATTATTTTGTGAGATAATTTCAGTATTGAGCAGCGTCTCTGCTTCTGTATTATTTTGATCGTTCGTCCATTGCCAATCATTGTCGTCTTTTTGGTAGAGTTCATCCTCTGAGATTGAATCATCTTTGCGGTCATACTTGAGTTTGTCAGCCACCTTGCCATCGGGATATCGCAGTTCAATCTTGGCTTGCTTGTTGCCAAGGGAAAATGCGCAGAAATCACGCGTCAGTTTTTTTGTTTCCCCAGCTTTCAGAATAAATTTCTTGTTAATTGGATGGTTGTAGAGATTTTTCCAGCCAGTAGCAATGCTCCATCCCTTGAGATTAACTTTTTTCTTGGTGTCGTTCCAAATTTCTAGCCACTCATATTTCGAATCTTTTCCCTTGGGATTTGGCGAAAGAGAAATGATACGAACCTTGGCTTTACCAAATTTTTCTACTACAACTTCAAAATTAAGCACATTATCTTCGCCATCGCCAGTGATTTTTAGTGAGGCCGCATAAGTACCTACTTTTTCATATTTATGGCGGGTTTTTTGGAGATAGCTTTTATGGGAGTCACCAAAATCCCAAGTGAAATGTTTTGCTTTTTCATTAGCCTTCGCTTCAAAGTTGGCATAGATCCCAACATAAATCGTTTTATCTTTTTCAATTTGGGCGGATAGGAGTTCATCAAATTGATTTTCTACTCCTTTTGTGTCTTTGCTCGTCCATTGCCAAGCAGATCCGTTCCAGGCATATGCGTAATCGTATTTTGGTTTCACATAGCTTACGGAATCGATAGGATGTTCTTTTGTGCCATCTTTGGGCACAAGAAATGCTGTGTCTGGTGAGGTATTGTTAAATTCGAAATCTCCTTCCAAGTAAATTAGCTCTTTCGGCGTAATCGGTTTTTCAGGAAAAGTAACTTTATGATTTTTTTCATCTTCAATCCACATCCCCGAAAGAGAGATAGTTTCATCTGAAATATTGATTATTTCCACAAATTCTTTTCCGGCGTTTTTGGTTTTTGGCGCGGGGAAGACTTCGTTGATTTTAAGTTTGCCAGTATAATTTTTTACTTCTATTGCAGTGGGCGGTGTGATTGGAATTAATTCTGGTGTGGGCTCGGGCGGCTTACTATGAGTGGGACTAGGAGTTTCTTGGACAGAGAAATCCGAAGAGTTGTCATTAGAATCCTTGTGCTCAGTTCTTTCTAGGCTTTTATTCGCGAGTGGATTTTGGGGAAAAACGGTTTTTTCGACAAAAATATTTTGGCAGTTTCCCCAGCCAACACTGTCAATTATTTCTCCAGTGTCTTCTGATCCTTTGCGAAGAGCGATTCCATTGTCATTGGAAATGGTTTGCGCTGTTGCGCTGTCTGCTTTGAGATTATCAGCGAACCCATCCTTACTGTTAGCCCAAAGGTGATAATCTTTACTGATAATCTGTGTGTCACTTGCCCAAGACTTAATGGATGTGTCGGTCGTCCCCGTTTTAGTTCGTTTTACGAGTCGGTAACCTTTTAGGTTTATTGAAGCGTTGGTTGGGTTGTATATTTCCACGAAGTCATTCTCTGTTTTTCCTGTGCCACCGCTAATTTGAATTTCATTGATTATTAAATGCGAAATACTGTCTTCAGCTAAGCAGTTTTTCCCAAGACAAAAAAGCGCTATCATCAATAAAGGTAAAAATATAAACACACTTGTTTTTATATTTTTATTTTTCACCCTCTTCATTTCTTAAAACTAAAAAGTCAAAAAACTAACGCAACTCATCATGAATTTCCCTGCGGATTACCGCTCCAAGCTCATGAGCCTCCTTTTTTTCATGGGTCTTTTGCAAATTCATTATAAGATCTTTAATTGCATAGGGATTAGGGACATTATGGAAAACGAAGCGTTCTTTTTCTGCGGCAGTTTGAACGTATAGGTCGCCATAATTGAGAAATGTGGGAATGATTCCAAGGACTTCGACTGTGATATCTTGAATATTTTCCAATTCAAGTTCGCTCACACCGCGAGAAAAAAGACCTCTTTGCTCAATATTTACGATTCGTTCGTTAGTAACAATCCAAACGTCGAAATAATAATCAATCCAGATTATGAAAAAGAGCATCCAAATGAAAGTTAAAAATGAATTTTGAATGAAATATAGCAGATTGGCGCCGAGAATTTCATTGAATGAGGGTAGGAGAAAAGGAATGAAGGTGAAACTTCCAAAAAAAAGAAGCAGCATCGCAAAAATTATGACAAATTGGCTTAGGATATCAAACCAATGACGGTGTACCACCATAAGAATTCCCTCATTTGGTTTTTGCCCTTTGAAGTGAAACTGGTTAAAATTTTGCATAGTTAAAAAGTGTTGAAATTATTGGAAAATATTTGGGAGAGGGCGTTATTCCAGTCAACAGAAGAAAAAAGAACTACGTTTGAAATTAGCAGGAAAAATGAGATAACCAAAAAAACAGTTACTATGACATGGCTGAAATGAGGATTGATGGCGTATTTAATTAGATGGTACGCGATAAAAAAAGAAATTAAAAGAAGGCTCAAAAGAAAGACTGCATATAGGCAGAAAATAATAATAAGCATGGCAAAAACTAAAAAATTAAACTATTTTTGTGGGAAATTTAATCCCAAGGTGGTTATAGGCTGCTTCGGTAGCAATCCTTCCCCGTGGTGTGCGATTAAGAAATCCTATCTGCAAGAGGTATGGCTCATAAACATCTTCAATTGTTTTAATTTCTTCTGATGTGGCTGCGGCGACTGTTGAGAGTCCAACTGGACCACCGGAAAATTTTTCAATAATAGTGCGAAGGATATGTTTGTCAGCTGGCTCAAGACCAAGCTCATCAACATCAATCATTTCTAACGCTTCTCGGGCTCGCACACTATCTATGGTGGGATAATTTTTGATTTGAGAGAAATCCCTCACGCGCTTTAAGAGGCGGTTCGCTACGCGAGGTGTGCAGCGGGCACATTTGGCGATTTCTGAGAGCCCAGTATCTTCCATGGGAACATCTAGAATTTTTCCTGAACGTCTTAGGATTCTTTCAATCTCTCCTTTTTCATAGAATTCCAAGCGATGAATGGCGCCAAAACGGTTGCGAAGGGGATTGGAAAGTGAGCCAAGTTTTGTTGTTGCACCGATAAGTGTAAATTTTGGCAAATCAAGTTGAATGGTGCGGGCAGATGGGCCCTTGCCAATAACAATATCTAGTTTGAAATCTTCCATTGCTGGGTAGAGTACTTCCTCGATAGATTTATTAAGCCTGTGAATTTCATCAATAAAAAGAATGTCACCATCTTGCAAATTAGTCAGAATGGAGCCAAAATCGCCCACACGTTCAATGGCTGGACCGGAAGTCGTTTTGATGCTCACTCCCAATTCTTTGGCAATAATGTTGGCAAGTGTTGTTTTACCGAGTCCTGCAGGGCCATATAAGAGAACGTGCTCGATTTGCTCTTTACGTTTTTTGGCTGCTTGAATGAGAATATCGAGGTTTTTTTTGACTTTTTCCTGGCCAACATACTCAGAAAAGCTTTGTGGACGCAAGGTGTTGTCCAAATTCAGGTCTTCAATTTGTTCGTGGGAGTTTGTGATCATAATAAGTCTATTATACACCTATTTGACAAAAGTCCAAAGATGTGCTAGATTAGGAAGTCAGTGATTTTATATTTTTAATATATTGGCATTGGCAAGCAGTAAATTGCAGGCAATTGGTGGCTTCTATCTTTTGTCATCAATATGGGGAACTTTTTTCAAGACATGGGTAAAATGGTT
>JBAXPY010000058.1:0-7179 GCA_037132035.1 Candidatus Moraniibacteriota bacterium
CTTCTCTTCTCTTCTCTTCTCTTCTCTTCTCTTCTCTTCTCTTCTCTTCTCCCACCTTTCTCGCTCGCTTTTTCTCTCTCACACTCTGGAATAAATCATCGCATTTATTCCTGTTTTCTTTTTTATAAACAATTTATTTGCAAATATGGACACAACAATCCTAAAAAAAATTGGCCTCAATGATAAAGAAGTCAAAATATATTTAAAACTACTCGAGTATGGAGCAATCTCCGTTCGCGGACTGGCAGAGATATCGGAGCTAAACCGCGGGACAACATATGATGTCCTAAAACGATTACAAGAAATTGGTCTTGTCAGCTATTATTATCAAGAAAAAAAGCAGCGCTTCGTCGCAGAAGAACCTGAAAAATTATTAGAAATTCTCAAAAGCAGAGAGCTTGAAATTAAGGACGTCAAAAATGGTATCCTAGACATTATTCCAGAGTTAAAATCGATTCAGGACAAAAAAGATCTAAGACCAGTCTCCAAGCTATATGACAATCGCGCAGGAATAAAAACAATCCTAGATGATTTGCTCTCTTCAATGTATTCTCTGTCAGAAGATGAAAGAGAATATCATATCTATTCCTCTACCGAAGCAAGCGCGGATATTCATAAGGCTTATCCGACATTTACAAAAGAAAGGGTCAAGAGAAAAATTCGCGTAAAATCGATCTCTCTAGCTGAAGGTGGCAATTTGCATGGACTAGATGATCGCCGTTGGCTAGGTACAAACAAAAATTCTGCAACGTTTATCTTGATTTACGCAGGGAAGTGTGCTTTTATTTCTCGCGATTTCGAAGGCGCTCCAGTGGGAGTGCTAATTGAAAATCGAATGATTTATGAAACTCAAAAGATGATCTTTCAAAAGCTTTGGGAATACCTGAAATAATCTACCAATATTTGCACTATCGAAAATATAATTAAAAGAGGCGCGACCACTCGCGCCTCTTTTAATATAAAAATCTTTCCATTAGAACAACCCCTCAATCTCTCCATCTTCACCCACATCAATCTTTTCCGCCGCGGGAACTTTTGGTAGTCCTGGCATGGTCATAATTTCTCCGGCAATCGCTACGATAAATCCGGCGCCGTTGGAAATTCTAAGCTCTCGAATATTCAAAGTGAAACCTTTCGGCCGTCCTAAAAGCTTTGGATCATCCGAAAAAGAATATTGGGTTTTGGCAATACAAATTGGCAATTTATCTAATTTATCTTTTTCCAATTTCTCCATCTGTTTTTGAGCCTTAGCACTAAACTCCACACTTTTCGCGCCATATATTTTTTGTGCAATCGCTTCAATCTTCACTTTGATATGTGACTGCTCGCTGTAGAGCACTTTGAAGTTCGCCTTTTTCTTTCCCAAAGTTTCTAAAACTTTTTTGGCCAGATCCTCTCCGCCCGCTCCGCCTTTTTCCCAAACGTGAGAAAGTGCATATGACGCACCAAGTTTTTTTACCATAAGCTCTAAGAGCTTCAATTCTTTTTGGGTATCAGTTGGAAAAACATTCACCGCGACCACGACCGGCACACCAAATTTTTTCAAATTCTCAACATGCTTTTCCAAATTAGCAAAACCTTTTTTGAGATGGATGAGATTTGGCATAACAAGCGTTTCTTTTTCCATTCCACCGGAATATTTGAGTGCGCGGACTGTTGCCACAATCACAACTGTATCGGGCTTCAGTCCTGCGATACGACATTTGATGTTGAAAAATTTCTCCGCGCCAAGATCTGCGCCAAAGCCGGCTTCAGTCACAAGATAATCGCCAAGTTTTAGTCCATAGCGCGTCGCCAAGATACTATTGCAACCATGCGCAATATTAGCAAATGGTCCGCCGTGGATAATCGCCGGCGTGTGCTCCAATGTTTGCACTAAATTTGGTTTGAGTGCGTCTTTCAGGATTGCCGTAAGTGCGCCAATCACTTTCAGCTCGCGCGCATAAACCGGCTCACCGGAAAAAGTATAAGCGATTAAAATATTTCCTAAACGTTTTTTGAGATCGGCCAAGTTTTCACTAAGGCAAAGAATGGCCATAATCTCTGATGCAACGGTGATATTAAAACTTTCTTCCCGTGGCACACCTTGCGATTTTCCGCCTAAGCCCACAACCGTATTCCGTAATGTCCGATCATTGAGATCCATCGCCCGCTTCCAAAGAATTTGCCGCGCATCAATTTGAAGTTCATTGCCTTGAAAAATGTGATTATCAATAATCGCCGAGAGCAAATTATTAGCCGTTGTAATGGCATGCAAATCGCCCGTAAAATGCAAATTAATCTCATCCATCGGCATCACCTGGGAATATCCACCACCGGCCGCGCCACCCTTCACCCCCATGCACGGCCCAAGAGAAGGTTCGCGCAAAGCCAGCATCGTTTTTTTGCCCAACCGATTCATCGCCATAGCCAGCCCAATCGAAGTCGTCGTTTTGCCTTCTCCTGCCGGTGTCGGACTAATTGCTGTAACCAAAATCAGCTTTCCGTCTTTTTGATTTTTGATTTTTTCCCACAATTGCGGTTTTAGTTTAGCCTTATAGTCCCCATACAATTCTAAGTCACTTTTCGCAAGACCAATCTTTTCCGCCACATTTTCGATTGGTTCCATTTTTGAAACTTTCGCAATTTGGATGTCTGATTTCATAATAATTTTTCCTTATAAATTAAAAAGATATTTACATTAAGGGTGTTGAGAAAAACCAGAAATCACCGTTGGCGATTCCAGCTATCGAGGAAATAAAATAAGAAGGTAAAAAACACCATAGTAACTGGAACGAAAAAGCTAGAAAAATCATACTTCGCATTTTCTCGTATTAGTTCAAAAAGGTAAAAAAACAAAGCGCCAAAAGTCCAACTTCCTAGAAACATAAACATGGTAATAATTATTCTACTTTTAGTAAGAGTCTTTTCCGAATGATCGAGTTTTAAAATAGGCGATAAATCGCCTATTTTTTCAAATTTAAAATGATCCAATTTTCCTCTAAACATATCCGCCAATTCCAAGGTTTGGTTTAGTTTTTTTTCCAAATCAGCAAAATCATAAATTGATCCATCAGCAAAAATCAACATCTCCTGATTGACAAATTCGATATCATAAGAAAAGCCCCTGTCTAGCAAAACAGCTAAAATATTGGGGGTAAAAATCTCTAGTGCCTCAATTTCATATTCCTTTGGCGCCGCGAGAAGAAACTTATCATCAAATTCCGCAGGAAGAGAAATAAAATTCCCTATGTCAACCCCGAAGGAATTTTTTTTGTTATTCAAATAAAAATGTGGAAAATTTCCCTGAAATTTAAAAGCAAAAACCGTATATTCATATATATTTCTATCCCTCTTTGATCCTCCGGTAATCAAATCAAAAGAAAAAATCCTGAAATCTTTGTTATCAATATTTCCCTCCACACAATTGCTGATTGACACACCCATATTTTCCATAGCCCTATCCCCCTGCCGAAACATTATTCCCTTTTCCAATCCTCGCTTTCCCTGACTTTCATATTTCCAGCCATTCGCACTGGCAAGTTGTTTCCAGAATGAATTTCTAGCTTTATCTATGCTAGAAATATAAATAACGAACAACACAAAAAGAAAAACAGAAAATATTGCAAGTAAGCCTTTTGCAATATCACCCATAAAAATCATTAAAATACCAGGAATAAACATCCAACTAAAATAAAACAAAAAAAGTACACATCTCTTTTTCAAAAAAATTGTAAAATCTTTTTTTGTGTTGTCCATTCCTTGCTTATTTATGTCAACAATCGTTGGCTTTTTGATGTTAAAAGTCATAATAAAAAATTGATTAGATAGAACAAGATTCTATCCTATTATTAAACAAATTATCTTGCTAATTATTGATGCGCCATAAACTTCTCAATAGACCTTAAAATCCCCTCCTCATCCAACCCCACCTCCGCCAAAATCTCACCGCGCGAGCCATGCGCTAAAAATTGATCCGGCAAACCTAGATTTTTAATCTTAACATCCAAACCAGCTTTTGAAAAAAATTCGTCAACCGCGCTACCCGCTCCACCCATAATCACATTATCCTCAATAGTCACGAAATGTTTATGAGACTTAGCTAGATTTCTAAGCAATTCTTCATCAAGTGGCTTCACGAAACGCATATCAACCAGAGTCGCATCGATCTTTCCTGATGCATATCTACTTCGTCCAACCATTGTGCCAAAAGCCAAAATTGCCATATTCTTACCTTCCCTTACAATTCTAGCCTTACCCATTTCAATCGGCTGACTTTTTTTTCCACCACAACTACAAAGATTGGCGCCCTTAGGATAACGCACAGCCGCTGGGCCAGGATGATCGTAGCCTACTTCAAGCATCGCGTAACATTCATGCTCATCAGAAGGCGCCATTACAACCATATTTGGTACGATACGCAAAAATGACAAATCAAAACTGCCGGCATGCGTTGCACCATCTGGCCCAACAATTCCAGCGCGATCAATCACAATAAGAACATCCAATTTAGGTAAGGCAATATCATGAATAAGCTGATCATAACCACGCTGTAAAAATGAAGAATAAATTGCTATGACTGGTTTCTTTCCTTGAAGGGCCAGCCCGGCTGCAAAAGTCAAAGCGTGTTGCTCCGCGATACCAACATCATGATAACGTCTAGAAAATAATTCTTCAAATTTCAAAAGTCCAGATCCTCCTCCCATCGCAGGCGTAACGGCATGAAGCCTAGTATCTTTTTTCGCTTTCCTAAGTATCCAATTAGCAAAAACATCGGTGTACGCAATATTTTTTATTGAAACATTTTTACGTCCAGTCGCGACGTCAAAAGGACCAACTGCGTGCAATGAAAAATTATCTCTCTCTGCTGGCGCATAACCTTTGCCTTTTTTAGTAATTACATGCAAAAAACGTGGTCCTTTTAGCTTTTTCAAATTCTCCATAACTTCCACTAGCGTTTCCGTATCATGCCCATTAATCGGTCCATAATATTTAAAACCCAATTCTTCAAAGAGAGTTCCAGGAGTAATTACGCCTCTCGCCTGAATTCCTGCACGATGCACTAACTTTTGAACAGTCGGCATATTTTTTAGAGCCTCCAATCCCTTATCACGCAAGTTCACATAGGCAGGAGATGAGATGAGTCGAGTTAGATATTTTTCCATTCCACCAACATTAGGCGAGATCGACATCTTATTGTCATTTAGCACTACTAATATATCAGCTTTAATATCCCCCGCATGATTGAGAGCTTCGAATGCCATTCCGCCACCAAGCGCCCCATCCCCAATTACCGCAACAACCTGGGGAGCATTTTTTTTACTTTTATTCGCCACCGCCATTCCCGTTGCCACACTAATTGATGTGCTTGTATGCCCTGTGTTTGAAGTATCATATTCACTTTCCTCTCTTCTGGGAAAGGGTGCAAGACCTCCTTTTTTTCTGATTGTAGAAAGTCTAGCCTTTCGTCCAGTGAGTATCTTGTGTGCATAAGCTTGATGCCCAACATCCCAGATAAGAAGATCTTTGGGCGTATCAAAAACATAGTGCAAAGCAACGGTAAGTTCAATCACGCCCAAATTTGATCCAAGGTGTCCACCACTCTGAGCGACACTTTCAATTAAATATGTCCGAATCTCTTCGCAAAGCTCCGGCAATTTAACCTTGGGAAACTTTCGCAAATCAGCAGGAAAATCAATCGAGTCTAATATTTTTTTCATATTATTCTTTGCTATACTTCAACATACCATAGCCCCGTCTTGGCGAGACAAAGGAGAATCACACAATTTCACTCAAAACCTTCCTTAAGCCCTCTACTACCTTTTTATTCTTCCGCAACGCAGAAATTGCAGCTGTTATATCTTCAGTTTTTTGAGAAAGACTGAGTTGCTTAGAAAGAAATATTCGTACTGTTTTTTCACTAGGCTTTTCTTCGAGATACTTTGCAAGAATCGCATACCATAGAACAAAAGTCGGCCGATCTGCTTTGATTTCCAAATTAACCAGAGGCGGATTTCGAAAATAGTTCACCAGCTTTTCCCAATTATTATAGCAACCATATAACAACTCATCTTCCAAAAATTTTGCAGGATGGCCAAACAATTCGGTTGTCTTTTCTAATTTAAAAAAACCCTGAGCATTGAGAATTTCATCGCGCCGCATATCACAATAGAGATGAAACTTCCAGCCCGCCTCAAATGAAGTTAATCCAGAAAAATCCAAATTCAGTGGCTGAAAACTTAAGTGAGTATCCTTTCTTTTTATCTTTGGTTCAATCCTTCTAATATCTGGGAAAACAACCCCAAGCAGAAATTCGTCTTTATTAATTTTATGATTTTGATTTATTTTTTCTTCATCCAAAAAATCATCATCAGCCTTTCCAGTTTCAATCTTATCAAAATATTTTTTCGCATAAACTATATGCGCGATTTGTGAAGCCATAGTTGGTATTTAGTATTTTGTATCTGGTATAAAGTATTTATAACCATTTACTATCAACTAACCTTATGCTTTTTCTTAATCAACTCCTCTTCCTTTTTCTGTTCTTTTTTAATTTTATCTTCCGCCATCTTTCGCAGATCCTCAACATTACTCTCGGCCAATTCTGTCGCCAAAACCAAAAGCTTTTCTTTTTCATTCAGTGTCGGATTATCAATAACTTTTGAAAGCAGCACTGCTAGAATCGCTCCAATTTTTGGCCCAGGCTCAACATTTAATTCATCCATCAACGCATTACCATCAATTTTAAGTTGTTTTACAGAAATAGGATCATGCGAAACTTTTTCTACCATAAACTGAAAATGACGCAATTTATAGGGCACTGCTTTCGGCACACCGCTACCCAATCTGTCCGCAATCCGCACATCAATCAAATCTCCAATGTTTTCCAAGCCAATTTTTTGCACCACACGACGCACGCCCGATTCGCCCACCTCATCGACGTTATAATAAAACATATGATTTCGCACCAAGAGCATTACTTTGTCAATTACCTTCCGCGGAAATCGCAAGCGCTCCAAAATATCTTTTGCCATTTTCTCTCCAATATATTCATGATTATAAAAAGTCGCATTTTCGCCCTCGCCCCTTTTCGATTTTGGCTTTCCTACATCATGAAGAAATGACGCTAAGCGCACTTCCAATTTTTTTGAAGGACATTTTTCCAGTGACGCTACAAGATGTTTGTAGACCGTATTATAC
>JBAXPY010000059.1:0-7054 GCA_037132035.1 Candidatus Moraniibacteriota bacterium
GAAATATGAGAAGGCTATCGCCGAGCCGATAAAAGTGTCGAGTGGCAAAGAAGATTTGAAATTGGGGAATCTGGAAACAAATAATATCTCCCTAAATATTCCCAAAGATTCATTTGAAAATGAAACAGAAATAGTATTGTCTAATCCTGATAGTGTTCCAAATTATCCTGGGGTGGAAATCGATACGATTGGAGCGCCGATTGAAATTACGGCGAATGGTAAATCTGCGCGCTTGAATGATAAGATTACCGCAACGTTTAAGTTTGACACCAGTAAAGTCGATTTGTCGCAAGGCACTTCAACTCTTCGTGTCGCTTATTATAACGGTGAGAAGTGGGATTATATCCGCCCGCTGTCTGTTGATGCGAATAAAGGCGTGATTACTTTCGAGACGTATCATCTCTCGCTTTTGGGTGCAACGAAGATTAAAGATGAAACGGTTCTGACGGAAAGTTGGATCCATTCAAAAACTCTAGACAAGTCTCTCCGGGACAATATCAATAAGAAAACTGATGAAGTGGCGAATAAGATTATTGACATGGGTCTGGAAAAATTGGGAATTTCCGATAAAAGTATTAAGGGAAAAATTCTTGGTGAGCTTTTGAAAGAAAATGATTATAGAGACATCTATGAAGCTGCTAAGAAAGGGGATGTCCTTGATATGAATCAAAAAATTGCTGTTCTAGCTGGCAAGAAGATGGCAGAGATCATTCCTGCTTCAACTCTTCAGAGTGGCCTCAAAGGCTTAACGGCAGATTCGGATGATCTTGGCTCGAAGGTAAAAGATGTTGGGGCGATTAGTCAAGCGGCAGGCAATATTGTCGAGGGGCAATATAAGGACGCGGCGAAAATTATTGCATCACAAATTCTTGACAAAACAACCGTTGGCATCGCAGGAAAGATAGCAGTTGAAGCGATTAATGGTCAGATTGAAAGCTGGAAGGGCTCGGAAGTTGAAGCGGCTTATGAGGCCTATAAGCATGGAGCTAATGGTGTTTTTTATGGCTATAATGTTGATAAGGGGGATTTTAATAGTATTTGGGATCAGATGCGCGGTATTCGGCGACAGATTGAAATTGAAGCAATCAGGAAGGAAAATGAGGGGCGAGCGGATGCTGGTCTGGCACCTTTGAGTGAAAAGCAGATGGATATAATCAAGGACGGAATCAAAGAATCGTATCGTCGGCAATTTGTTTCACGCGAGGAAAAAGAGGCTGAATTCAAAAAACAAGAAGATGATTTACGAATGCTAGTTGATTCGTTTAAGAAGAATAAGTTATTAGACTCGACCACCGGACCAGTTGGCCTTGAAAAAGGATTGGACTATGAGGGCAAGCTAGACGTGCTCAGTCACTTTGCTGACAAGATGATGGGTGATACTGGGCGTTTTCAACTCTCAGATAAAAATGGCTTAATCATGGCAGATAAAATTTCTGTGGATGATATTGCACAAGGAGCCCGGATTTGGTTTTCTGGACCGAATGGCAAAAAAGATTATCAGAAGTTTTTGAAAGATCGTTTCAATATTGATCCATTTCCAAAATTAATTGATCTCACGGGAAAATGGAACGGTTCAATGACAATCAATGATGTGATTCTTTCTGATGAATTGAAAAAACAAATTGCAGAAGGTAAGGCGCCAAAAGATGAGGGTTGCGATTTTAATTTTAATTTTGAGGAACTAGAGGGTAAGGTAAATCCAATTTCTTTCACAATTTCACCAACCAGTGAGACTGGCGGGGATATGGCTTTCTCATCTGAGGGTAGTAAGGATAATAAGACAATCCCATTCACTTATTCCGATGGTGTAATTAGTGCCACGATGTCAGAAAAAGGGGGAGTGGGGACATTGAGTCTCGAGGTGTCGCAGGATGAAACCACTCAAGCTGCTGCTGGGTCATTCAATCTTAGCTATAAGGAAGGTGTCTTGAAAATTCTTTCCAGCCTATCTGCGTCTAAGGGTAAATCTAAGTAATTTGAAGCCATCCAATCTGGGGTGCTGCTGATCACCGTATGTTTCCAATATTGGCTAAGTTTAATTTTGGGTTTGGCGTGATAGAAATCAAGGCTTATTCCTTTTTTCTATTTTTAGCGTTTCTAATTTCAGTCACGGGTGTTTTGTGGTATGGGAAAAGAAGCTTTAATTTTCCCCTAGGGAAAAATTTAATCGCAGTTTTTGTGATGGTTGCTTTTGGCATAATCGGAGCGCGAGGCTTGAATATTTTTCTCAACTGGGGGTATTATCAAAAAAATCCTGCCATGATCAGTTCATTGGATTCTCGTGGCTTCTCGCTTTTTGGTGGAATTTTGCTTGGCGGTCTAGCTGGAATGATTCTTGTGCGCATCTACAAACTTAATCTTTGGCACTTTTCTGACATGTACGCTCCATTTTTGGGACTAGGAATCGTTTTTTTGCGCGTCGGTTGCTATTTGAATGGGTGTTGTTTTGGCAAGGAAACAGCTCTGCCCTGGGGTGTGGTCTTCCCTAATTTTAGTCAAGTGCATCTCTATCAGTTGGGGCAAAATTCAACCAGCCTTTTTGTTGTTCATGCTGTTCATCCCACTCAGCTCTATGAGTTATGCGGAGCGCTTTTGGGGGCGATTTTAGCATTTTGGTTAAATCAAAAAAAGGCTTGGCCTGGCGCTGCGACCTTGTCTTTTTTAATCTGGCTTTGCATGGTTCGCTTGATCAATCTCAACTTTCGTGTGATGCCCGCAAGTTTTGATGCGCCTGTCTATTTTTATCCAATTTTTTATGGACTTCTAATATGTGCTTGCATATATTATCTTTGCCGTTTCCAAAGAAGATGTTAATTATGAAAAATAGTTTAGTAATCGGTTTTGACTTTGTTGAAAAATAAGTTTAAAATAAAAGAAAAAGGAATTAAGAAATTAAATTAAAAAAAATTGAACATTTCTAAAAAACTAATTTATATTGCTTTAGTTCTTTTTGTAATTTTGGCTCCTTTGAATTCACATGCTACTGGAGTTTTTCCTCAAGAAAAATCTTCCCTGTCTCAATATGATATTAATTCTAACTTGGAAAACATTTCAGAGGAGGAATATGCGGCAAATGAAATCTTGGTTAAATTCAAGGATGAAGAAATAGATCCCAAGAGCTTCCTTGGGAAGGTTACTATTGATTGGATTTCATTTAGAGAAAATATAGAAAAAAAACAGTCTTTCGTGTCCAATAGTAATTTACATCTTTTTAAGATTGAAGATGACAAGAGTGTTAGGGATAAGATATCCGAACTTGAAAATGATTCCAATGTGGAATATGCAGAGCCAAATTATAAATTGCACCAACTTGATTTAGGTACTAATGATACGTATAAAAATTATTTATGGAGTCTCGATAATACTGGGCAAACAATTGCATTTTCTGATGAATACGGCAATCCAGTGAGTTACACTGGGACTAATGACGCAGATATCGACATGCCAGAAGCTTGGAATGTTTCTGAGGGAGCGGATCATGATGTTATCGTGGCGGTTATTGATGATGGTGTGAGCTATCAACATCCCGACTTGATGGATAATATGTGGGATGGAACTAATTGCAAGGATGAAAGTGGAAACTTATTGGGCAATTGCATTCATGGATATGATTTTACCGATGAAGATAAGGATCCTTCTCCCATCACCGATAGTATACATGGAACACATATCGCAGGAACAATCGGAGCGAAAAAAAATAATGGCATTGGTGTGGCTGGTGTTGCACCAAATGTTAAGATAATGGCGCTCAAGTTTGATCTTTATGTGTCTTCAGAAATAAGAGCGATAGACTTTGCAATTCAAAATGGGGCAAAAGTTATTAACGCCAGTTTTGGTAGTGATATTTTTTCTCCTTCTGAATATTCTGCTGTTAATCGTTTTCGTTCAGCTGGTGGACTTTTTGTTGCAGCAGCGGGAAATGCTAGTCAATCTCATAATGTCGTTCCTATTTTTCCTTGCGATTATGATTTGGATAATATAATTTGTGTTGCAGCAACTGATATCAATGATAATTTGTCCTCTTTTTCAGATTACGGCACTGACCATGTTGATGTCGCTGCTCCAGGAGAGCGCATTTTGTCTACGAGTGAAGCTAGCGGTTATATCGGGATGAGCGGAACTTCTATGGCAACCCCGCATGTCGCAGGATTAGCTGCTCTAATATTGGGTTTTAAGGATATCTCATATTCTCAAGTTAAGAGCACGATTTTAGCTACAGGTGATTCATTGGTAAGTTTGAGTGGAAAAACGGTTAGCGGTAAGCGAATTAATGCTTATAATGCTCTTAGTTCTCTCGCCACACCTTCTTCAGCCAAGGCCATCACCGCCTTCAGCTTCCCAGAAGGAACTGGTGCTATCACTGGAACCAATATCGCAGTAACTGTTCCTTTCGGAACTAATCTAGCTGATTTAGTGGCTACATTTACAACTACTGGATCTTCGGTGTCTATTGGTGCAACGCCTCAAGTAAGTGCTACTACTCATAATAATTTCACAAATCCTGTAACCTATACAGTCACCGCTGCGGATGCATCGACACAAGACTATGTTGTGACGGTGAGTGGTGCAGCCACTGCTACTCTTGCTGATTTATGGTCGGGGACAGCACATCTTGGTCCTGCCGAACAAGTTGTTTTTTCGGGTATACCCGCGATTTATGATGAATCATTCGCTCCAGGTAGGTTAGCTATTGTTGAAGGTTCAGGCGGAACACTATATGCCTATTTCAGACAAGTGATTGTCTCAGCTGGAACTTTAACTTTTCAAATAAATATGGCCATTTCATCTGATAACGGAAAAACACTTATAGTCCAGCCGAATACAATAATTGCTCCTACGGAATTTGCAATTGCTGCTTATGATCCGGATGTCATAAAGAGAAGTGATGGGTACTATATGGTATTTGAAGGTGCCGGAGGTACTTCTAATTGTGCTTTTTCTAGCTATATTGCCTTTTCAGCAGATGGAATTACTAATTGGGAAATTAAAGGTGTTCCAATATGTGCAACAGGTTGGGACAAAAGCGCAAGTACCCCCAATTTTATAGAAGCAGCTAATGGTGATCTATATCTTCAATGGGTAAGCGTGAATGGCTCAACAGAAATAACAACACACCATCAAATTAAAATGGACACAGCTGATCTTTATAAGCGATTAACTGATGATGTGACCAGTGGCCAACTTCCACAGTCTTCAGCCGGGCTTTGGGATGAGAAAAATTTTGGATCTGGTTCGGCAATTTATGAGAATGGTTACCAATATTTATTTTTTGAGGGTGCAACTAAATATGGTTGCACCGGCAAGTGGGGGATTGGCTTAGCAAGAACCAACGATATTGATAATATTTCAGCGTGGACAAAAAATACGCAAAATCCTTTTTTGTTAGCTCAAAAATTTGATTCATGCTGGATGAGCTATCCGGATATTAAACTTATCAATGGTAAATATTACCTTTATTATGGTTATTGGTTTCCGAATTGGCCTGATGAAAAAAAGAGTATTTTCCGCAAAGAAATTCTTTCTGGTGCACCTGTTCTTCCGATTGTGTCTGCTTTTGCAATTCCAGCAAGCAGTTCTTCTTTGGCAGTATCCATTACAACCTTCGCCGCCACTGATGATGGTGATATAAGTGGTTATAGAATTACAGAATCAGCAACACCACCCTTAGTTGATGATATTATTTGGTCAGTAATTCCCCCGACTTTGTATACTTTTTCGTCAGCAGGCACTAAAACTCTCTATGCTTGGGTCAAGGATGATGCTGGACATGTTTCGCAAGGTCTTAGTGGTATTGTGACAGTAGCAGTTAGTTCAGAAAAGGCCATCACCGCCTTCACCATTCCCAATCAAACCGGAACAACAACGATCAATGAAGGCACGCACACAATCTCAATCACAATGCCAACAGGCACGAATGTAACCGCTCTTATTCCCGCAATCACAATCACCGGATCATCAATCAATCCAAATACTGGCGTAGCACAGAACTTCACAAGTCCTGTAAATTATACGGTCACCGCCGCTGATGCATCGACTCAGGTGTATGTCGTGACGGTGATAGTTGCTGAGGCTTGTCGTGCCATTGACAGCAGGATAGACCTTGATATGGGCATTATCGTGTTAGATGGTATAAGCGTTGTTGATAAAGTTGATGATGATTTTAAAAAGGCTATGGAGTTTTTTTCGCTTAATTCAAAATTTGATATACAATATCAAAATCAAATTTTTGAATCCAGTGTTCCCCATGAAATTCATGATTATGGATGTCCAGACGGTAGTCCCGGTTGTGTGATGGTGATGGCTTGGAATCTCGAAGAAGAAGTGATTGCGGCCCTGCCTGTTTCAAATTTTTATTTTATTTTATGGAATGCAGCGCCTTTAAAGCCTTGGGCTGCTGGAGGTTCTCTTGGTATAGAATATGGGATAGAAAAAGGTGGCATAAAAAGAGCTTATTCTACAGCAGCAGTTGATCCATGGTGGTGGAGTCGAAATGAAGCTGACGGGTTTGAATATGGAAGCTCTCACGTGATTGCTCACGAGAGTTTGCATATGATTGATGACTTTATTAATCAGAGATATGATTGTGGAATTGATTTGAAGGGTGATACGGAGATCCCGAGTGATATTGGTCAAAATTATTATGATAGAATGGTCAAAAGACTTGGATGGATAACGGATGCCTGTTATCAAAAAATAAATTCAGGAGGTGCCTCGGCAATGTGTTCATCCGTAGCCATCACCGCCTTCAGCTTCCCAGAAGGAACTGGTGCTATCACTGGAACCAACATCGCAGTAACTGTTCCTTTCGGAACTAATCCAGCTGATTTAGTGGCTACATTTACAACTACTGGATCTTCGGTGGCTGTTGGTGCAACGCCTCAAGTAAGTGCTACTACTCATAATAATTTTACAAGTCCTGTAACCTATACAGTCACCGCTGCGGATGCATCGACACAAGACTATGTTGTGACGGTGACAATTGCACCTTCTTCAGCCAAGGCCATCACCGCCTTCACCATTCCCAATCAAACCGGAACAACAACGATCAATGAAG
>JBAXPY010000060.1:0-6938 GCA_037132035.1 Candidatus Moraniibacteriota bacterium
GGTGAAGCATAAGGTGAAAAGGTGCAGAGGAAAAAAGGAAGAGAGAAAAGCGGAAAGGTGAGAAAAAAAGAGAGAAAGGAAAGAAAATGAGAGGGGATATTGATAAGGTTTTATCAATAAAGAAATGAATCGGGAGAAATAATATTTCGCCCATCCCAATCAAATTCTATATAACTTCAGCCGCTCCTCGCTGGCTTATAATGTTTAAAATGTACTAACTAAGTCCAGTATAGAGTGTTATTAAAAACTTGTCAAGTAATTATCGAAAGAATATATGACAATGCCTCAAAAGACCGATAAAAAGCCATAAAAACAACTAAAAATGTCAATAAAATAACAGCACAATTATTATTGTATTGAATTGGTGTGTTTGGTGGTGTGGTTTCTGGTTGATTTTTTATCGATAGTTGTGTTAAAATCTGCATATTGGCAAAGTTGTTGATTTGAGGGTTGGTATTTTTTGAGAAGTTATTTAAAAAGTTTATTTACCAAAAAATGGGGGGTAACTTATGACAGAAACACTGACTGGTGAATTGTGGTACTGGCAGGATGTTAAGCGTGATCTAGAGTCTCAAGGTGGGATTAATGGAGTACTTATTGATGAAAGAAGCGCTTCTAGGTATTTTTTTGCTGGAAAAACTAAAAATAAGACTTGGTTTCATGTTTTGTGGGAAAAGGATTCATCTGTAGTGTTAAGTGTCTCACAGGAGGAGTCGGCGCTAATCATCGCTTTTGGAAAAGTTCTTGGATATCTGCCATTTTGTCGTTATGTCAGCGACAATGGGTTGCTTACTTTTGAGTGGGACAAGAATAATGTTGAAAGGCGCTTTGTTGAATTGCAAGAGGGAGGGGTGGCGGATCTTCAAAGCATCTAGTTATCGATTAAAGCTATCTATAGTTCATGAGAATAACTTCTTGTGGACTATTTTATTTTAAAAATTAAAATCTTCTTGTCGTAACTATATTTTTGTATATATCTAAAATTTATTAATTCTTCTGGCAAATAGTTTTGGTCCGAGCTCTTAAGATGAGGTTGATGATCTAGCGCTTCTCAATTTCTGGTAGGTGGTCCCACAACGCTTCAAAGATAAGTTTCATTGTGTTATATATTTCCGAACTCTCGATGATGACTGCCAGCGTTTCTTTAGCGGAGATGAGTGATATTTTTGAATGTCCGTAAATATCTATTTCTATGGAAAAGGGGTATTTATTTTTTTCGATTAATTTTGTGGAGCGCAGCTCTTTTTGGTCTTTTTCGCTGAGCATCCCCTGTGTGTATATTGTTTTTGGCAGGATTGCCCGCACACTGACGCCCTTTTTTGTTCTTTTTTTGATGAAGGCATTCATCCAATCTTGCCCGACAATCTTGACGATATCTTCCGAGCCGAAGGCGTAGAATCCTCCTGAATATTTTAAGGTGTCCATGTACACTTCTTTAATGCCTTCAACTCCTTCATAAAACCGGATCTTTGGCTTGACTCCAGAGATGTTATAGAGAGAGCGGAATTGTGGCAACGCTTCCAGAAAGACCGCCTCCTTCCTTTCTAGGTCTTTTTTTAACTTTTCTGGATCTTCAGCAATAAAGAATCTTCTTTTTTCCTTTGTTGACTCGAAAATCAGGCCCTTATTTTTGAGATCTATTAGGACGTCATAGCAAGTCGTTCTTTTAATGTGGGCTTTCTTGGCGATTTGAATGGTTGTTCCGGATCCTAACTCCAAGGAAGCCAAATAGACGCTAGCTTCATAGGAAGATAGCCCAAGTTGTTCTAAGATGTCTTTCAATTCCATATATTTTAGGTTAATGACGACGAAACCGTCATCTTTTGTATTATATCAAAATAGGTAAAAATAGTCAATAAGCTCCTTATCAAAGGAATATAGTGCATAAAACCAGTCTGGCCGTTTGCCAATATTGACGTTGGTTTTGACATGATTACATCTTAGCAGTATAATAGCCAGTTAAGATAAAGAGTTTAAAAAATTGACTGAATCTTAATAACCTAATCATTAAGCCAAAATATATGAAAATGCTACTAAACAATGGAAAAATTATCAGTAATGCCCCAGATATGTCGGAAAAAGTCCGAAAACAACTCAGTAGTCTTTGGCGCTTTCCCTCTAAGGAAGACGTGGAGAAGGAAAAGGAAAAATATTATGTCTTCGATTATAAAAGAGAAATTCACCGCAGAACCGATCAAGTTGAAAGCGTAATCGAACCGTAAATTCTAGTGAGAGGCAGAAAAAAGATTTCCGTCTCTCCTAGAGTTTGTCTGGATCCAGAGAGCTCACAGTTTTTTAAAAAAACAACAAAAAGGCTGCCTGTATCGGCAGGGTATAAATGGAGCGAGGAGGAAAATGAAAATTATTCTTTTAATCGAGGATAAGACCGATGAGATGGAAAAAGCTAAAATGATTTTGGTAGAAGAGGGCTTTCGGTATGTTTCGGCCGATAATCTGGATGATGCTATGCGGATCTGGAAGAAACTCGAAGATAAAATCAGTGGAGTATTGACTGATCTTCATTTTCCCGAAACGACAGGTCAGAAAGAAGGGGCTTGCGGGTTCGCTGTAGTTACCCGTGCGGTGCGTTTGGGAATCCCGGTTTCTATTTGCACTGATGTAAATCACCACTTCTGCAGTTATCTAAAGTTTTTTATTGAAGATATGGAAAATATTTCTGGCCGCAAAATACCATACACAATGGACAGTAAGAATTGGCAACAAGCAGTTCACAAACTGATTGAACAATTTAAGGAGGATTGATATGAAGAAACTGATGATTGTTGGTGGAGATATTTTAGGAGAAACACTGAAAGTAGTTTTGGCGATCCATTTTAATGAGGTGTTTCTCGTAGAAAGCGATAGTGCGTTGGAAACTTTTCTTCTTGAAGATCCAACTCATGTGCTTGTTTCAGATATGATTCGCTCTCCCAAAGATGCGCAGGTGATAAGGGACCTTCGAGGCGCCAATGTCTCGAGTCGTATTCTTAGATATGGATTCGACAATAATGTGGATATTCAACTTCCGCTTGAAAATAATGAGCTGATAGCAATTCTGATGGGCGAACATAAAAAGGAGGAAGAATGAAAATATTATACATTGATGATTCAGTCAAATGGCGGAGCCATTTTAAGGAATTATTGGAAATGGTTGGTGGTTATGCAGTTGAGGTGGCTTCCAGTGGAGAAGAAGGTATTAATAAAATTAAACTCGGGGGTTATGATTTGGTAATCACCGATACACAAATGGGGACAATTTCTGGGTTGGATGTTATTCGGTTTGTCAATAGTAATTACCCGAATTTAAAAGTAATTTTAAAATCAGTTATGCCCTTTCAAGAAGAGGCGGAAAAGGAGGGGGTTTTATTTTATTCTCTGGCGATGGGGTTAAAGTCTTTGCTGGAAATGATTAGTTCCTTATAGTCACAAACCGACTTTGAGCCAAGTCGTAAAACCCCACACCAAAATAGCTCAAGTAACGGCAGATGCTTATCATAGCGCTGCCGTTTTTTTATTTAAATTCTGAACTTACTAAATTTTGTTGAGGGGCAAGCATGGCTTTTTTTATTGGCGAAAAGAAGCAAGTTATATTCTATGAATATTTAGAATTCCCCAACTCTTCCGGCAAATAACTCTGTTCACGACTATCTTCGAGCGGAGTATATTTATAGCCTTTGCTATAACCCAATTCTTTCATTAGTTTTGTTGGTGCATTTCGCAGATGCAAGGGGACGGGGAGATTGCCGAATTTTTCCACGTCTTTTTTGGCTTTGCCATAGGCCGCATAGGCCGTGATGTCTTTTTTGGATTTAGCCATATAGATCACGCATTGCGTGAGATGGACATTGCATTCTGGGTAGCCTAGTTTGTGGCAAGCGTCAAAAACGGCATTGGCCAAGAGTAGTGCAGTGTTATTGGCAAGGCCGATGTCTTCACTGGCAAAACGCACGAGGCGCCGGGCGATGTAGAGTGGGTCTTCGCCACCTTCGATCATCCGTGCGAGCCAATAGACGGAAGCGTCAGGATTTCCTCCGCGCATTGATTTGTGAAGAGCCGAGATGATATTGTAATGTTCTTCGCCGGACTTGTCATAGAGCAAATGCGATTTTTGCAAAACTTCTTTTATTAGTTCTGGGGTGATGTTTTCTGTTTGATTGACGCAAGCCTCGAGAGTATTAAGTGCCATGCGAGCGTCGCCGTTGGAAAGATTCGCAAGTAGTGTTATTGTGTTAGGATTTATTTTTATTTTTTTCTCAGTCTTGATTTTCTCCAGCGCTCGCTCGATAATTTTTTCCAAATCAGTTGGCGTTAGTTTTTGCAAAACAAAAACACGAGTGCGAGAAACTAAAGCAGAGTTGACTTCAAAGCTGGGATTTTCCGTGGTCGCGCCGATAAGAGTGATTGTGCCATTTTCAACATAGGGCAAAAGCGCATCTTGTTGGGCCTTGTTCCAGCGATGGATTTCGTCGATGAAAAGAATTGTTTTTTTATTTTGAATTTTATTCTCTTGTGCTTTGGCAATAATTTCTAAAAGCATTTTTTTGCCGGAAGAAACGGCGCTGATTTTAAGAAACTCAGATTTAGTAGCAGAAGCTACAATGTGAGCAAGTGTGGTTTTCCCAGATCCTGGTGGACCCCAAAGAATCATTGAAGGAATTTCGTCATTTTCAATCGCACGAAAAAGATAGGAATTTTTTCCAACGAGTTTTTCTTGGCCGAAAAAATCAGAGAGATTTTCTGGGCGGATGAGGTCGGGGAGTGGGGTGGGCATAAAGTTTTGTTAATTTGTATTATGACGTAAATCTATGTGAAAAATATTTTACTTTCTTTGTCATTCCCGCGCAGGCGGGAATCTAGTCACGAAATTAGTTTAAAATAGAGGTCATCCCAGTTAGGATTATTTTGCTCAATGAGATTTATTTTCCAGGACCTGTTCCATTTTTTGAGCGCTTTTTCTCTAGCAATAGCCGAAAGAATATTTTTTGTCTGTTCGTAATGAACTAATTTTCTAACGTCGTACTTCTTACTAAATCCATCCGTAATCTTGGTTTTATGCTGCTGAATTCTTTTGATTAAATCTGAAGTTACCCCAGTATACAATGTCCCGTTTCTGTCACTAGCTAAAATATAGAGATAGTAGCTTTTCATTGGGTCTTTACACTAGATTCCCGCCTACGCGGGAATGACACCGCGCGCGGAGTTTATTTATAGGGTTAGTATATTACTTATTATACTTTCTCTGCAAGCGGATCAAAATTTCTTGGTATGCTATAATTAAATATATGACAAAAATAATCGATGGGAAAAAAATTTCAGAAGAAATTAAAGAAGAATTAAAAAGCGAAGTTTTGACCTTAAGAGAAAAAGGTATTGTACCGGGACTGGCTGTGATTTTGGTTGGGGAGGATAGTGCTTCGCAAGTTTATGTTAAAAATAAAGAGCGAGTGGCGAAAGATGTTGGGATAAGTTCTGAGGTCGTTAGGTTGCCAGCGGAAACTTCGCAAGAAGAGTTGGAAAAAATAATTTTGCAATATAATGCGGATGAAAAAATTCATGGAATTTTGGTGCAATTGCCATTGCCAAAGCAAATAGACGCGAAAAGGATAATCAATTTAATTGATCCGAAAAAAGATGTAGATTGTTTCCATCCAGAAAATGTTGGTAAGCTCATGATTGGTGACGCGCGTTTTTTGCCCTGTACTCCGGCGGGAATTTTAGAACTACTTGAGCGAAGTGAACTTTTAGTCGAAGGAAAAAAAGTTGTGGTTGTGGGGAGGAGTAATATTGTCGGAAAACCACTGGCGGTGATGCTCATTAATCTTGGTGCAACTGTGACGGTTTGCAATTCCAAGACGAAAAACTTGAAAGAAATTTGCGCGCAGGCGGACATATTGGTTTCTGCGACGGGGCGAGCAGGGCTAATCTGCGAGGATATGGTAAAGCAATCTGCTGTTGTCATTGATGTTGGAATGAACCGGGATGAAAATGGAAAGCTATGCGGCGATGTTGACTATATCCACGTTTGTGATAAAACACATTGCATCACTCCTGTTCCTGGTGGAGTTGGCCCGATGACGATTATGATGCTGATGCGAAACACTATCTTAGCTGCAAAAAATAAAATTTGTAATTTAAATATATGCAAATAGAAGTCAAAAATGTCGAAGGCAATCCGGTGAATAATTTGCGTCGGCTTGGGTATTCATTTCAAAGGCATGATGGTGATGAAATGAGTTTTGTGCGGCCACTTGCGGCGGCGGGTTATCCCAGATTTCATATGTATGTCAAAGTAAGCGGGACAGATATGCTGATTAATATTCATCTCGATGTGAAAAAAGAAACTTACGGTGACAGTACTAGGCATCATGGAGAATATGGCAATGATGGAGCGTTGAAAGAAGAAGTACGAAGACTCAAGGCGCTTTTGGAGTAAGCTATGCATTCTCCTCTCCCTCCAGGAGAGGATGTCCCGTAGGACAGGTGAGGGTTCTTGCCTATACAGGAAAAACTATCTGTTAAAACAAAGCTGGATAATATCACAAAGTACCCTCATCCGGCCTTCGGCCACCTTCTCCCGGAGGGAGAAGAGGATATTCCAAGCATGAGGAGTTAGGCTAGTTTAAAATTTGCCAAAACGGCCTTTACGTCGTATGATGAATTGGTGTATATCGGGGGTGTGGTGAAATTGGTATACACGTAGCGTTCAGAACGCTATGATCGCAAGGTCGTGAGAGTTCAAATCTCTCCATCCCCACGAAGTATGAAAAAAAATAATGCCCAGATGGCGGAATTGGTATACGCGCCAGTCTTAGGAACTGGTTCTCGCAAGGGATTGGAGGTTCGAGTCCTCTTCTGGGCACAATCAAGAACGTGATACGCGTCCCGCCAGGGCGGGATTCTCGCAAGGGATTGGAGGTTCGAGTCCTCTTCTGGGCACA
>JBAXPY010000061.1:0-6748 GCA_037132035.1 Candidatus Moraniibacteriota bacterium
CTAAGAAGGTTATTGAAAATGGCGGAGCAAAAGTGGGCGATGTTATCATTGCTTCCGGCAATCTGGGCGAACACGCCGTGGCGCTTTTGGCTAGTCGTTTTAATTATCGGACAAAAATAAAAAGTGATTGCCAGCCCGTAACAGCCGAAATTCAAAGTATCTTACCCTATCTCACTTCTTGCAAAGATCCGACGCGTGGTGGAGTGGCGGCGGTGCTCAATGAAATGGCGGAAAAATCTAAAATGAGATTCGTGCTTGAAGAAAATAATTTACCATTTGCCAAAGAAACTGTCGCGCTTTCTGGGCTTTTGGGCATTGATAAGTTTTCTTTTCCGTCCGAGGGCAGATTTGTGGCAACGGTTGCAAAAAAAGACAGCAACAAAGTAATTGAAATTCTTAGGAAATTTAATCGTGAGGCTAAGATTACGGGGGTAGTTTCAAAAGGCAATGGTGTATGGCTCAAGACTAAGCTTGGTAGTGAGAAAAAAATTGAAGTGCCAAAAGGAAAGTTGATTCCGCGGATATGCTGACATAAGTTACTTTGAAAGTAAGTAGTAAATAATCTGTCCAAAAGAAAGCCCGGCGTCGCCGCGGGGGATCTCTTTGCTTGCATAAGCACCTTGGGAAATTAAATATTCAGAAATAATTTTGTTATTGGCGATGCCACCGGCTATAAAAATGTCATTCTGAGCGCAGCGCAGCGGAGTCGAATAATCTTCTGTAGAATATCGCTGGTGGTATTTGCAGGTAGATCCTTCGACTTCGTTCGAGTACGGACTCCGCTCAGGATGACAACTGTTTTTTATAATTTCATATAATCCCCGAGCGATATAGAGTTGTGCAGTTACAGCTAGGCGCTTCTTATCTTTATGCAAATTTTTAATTAAATATTCAAACAAAAAAGTCGTGTTTAAAACTCGCTTGCTCTGTGAAAGTATAATTTTTGGTTTTAAATCCGTATAGGGTCTTGTGGAGTTGGTTTCTAGTAGGGCGATTGGTTCGTGCTTGTATTTTCTCTCATTTTCACAAAAATCTAAAAGTAGCGAAACAGCATCTAGGACTCTTCCGGTGCTGGAAGTTTCGAGGCAGTTGAAATTTTGCTGGAGCTGGGCGTAAATTAACTCAAATTCGTTTTTGGTGTAGTAGTTTTTTACGAAGCGGTAAATAGTATTTTTTCTTTGTGTATTGCTCTTTAACCTCACCCTCAACCCCTCTCCTTGGTAAGGAGAGGGTAACAATACCTTATCTAAAATGCTAATCAACATTCGCGCCGGTTCTCTTATTGCTAAATCTCCGCCGATCAAGACTTGATTTTCAAGATGGCCGATTCGTTCGATAATTTTTATTTTTGATTTTTCCTGCCTGCCGGTAGGCATGGGATTTTTGATTTTAAACACTTCTCCTCCCCAAATTTTTTCATCAGTTCCATAGCCCGTTCCATCCATAGCAATCCCGTAAATGGTATCTGGTATCTGGTATTTAGTATCTAATATGATTTTTTCGCCGATAGTTGAGAAAAGGTGCGCTAGGTGGTGTTGAACTTGAATATGTTTAACTTTATATTTTTTACCTAGAGCTTTGCCCCAAACCGAAGTCAAATAGAGAGGATGCAGGTCGGTGAGAAGTAAGTCTGGTTTGAATTTATTTTTTTTCAAAAATTCCAAAACCGCCGCTTGATATTTTTGCCAGTTTTTTTCTTTCAAGAGATCGCCAAAATTCTCCGAAAAATAAATTTTGTTTTGTGCAAAAAAACAGAAATTTCCTTCGGATTCTGCGCCGAGGGCGAGGATAGTTTGCTTGGTTTTTTGGGGGAAGGGGTTGGTGTTCATATGATGAGAATAGTATAGCATGGAGAAATTTTTTTGTTGCACTTGACAGATGGCAATAAATGTTGCAGGATAGGTAATTATTGGACATTACTTAATATGGTAATAGCGGGTACTTTACGAAATTGATAAAAATAGGCCAAAAAGTCTTCAAAATTATACAGAAGGGAGAAGCTATGAAAATCACTCCAAATGGTGTGGCACTTTTTGCGGCTATCGAAATGGCTCGCAAAGAAAAGAAGAATCAAAAATGCGATCTTTTGCAGACAGAGTTGACCGTAGCACCAAAGATGCTTTCATTAGAGCATTTTGTAGAAATCTTTCCGTTAGAAGTGGGGGTGAGAGATCGAATAGTGGCGTTTACTAAAAACTTAGGAAAAGCCAATATTGATGGTGTAACTGTGGCACTTTTCTTTGGCGGCGATGAATGTGCTGAATATGTAAAGGCGGATCTTCGGGAGAAGGGTTTTGTCAATGGTGCTGCGATGGCGCTCCTTCTTTTTAGGTTACTTATGCCGATAAAAATTAAAAAAGCGAAAAAAGGAGAAGGATATTCTGGCTTGTATGTTAATAATGGAGCGGAGGTTATTTTTACGCATCTACAACTTCTTTGTGGTAATGCTGATATTATTGAAGCAGGACCTGTGTTTTTTACTTGCTATGGCTATATAATTAGTTCATGTGAGAAAAGAATTTATGGGCCTGTTTTAGAGGAACAAGTAGTTAGCGAAATTATCTATGGAGCGTGCGCAAGGATAGGGGCGGTTGATTGCAGAAAAATTCTTTCTCCGCTCCACTTTATTAAGCGATGAGTTGTTTTCCGATAAGGGCAGATCAAATGATCGGCCCTTATTTAATTTATGGTTGTTATGTGTTAGAATAGAGCTGTGAAGTTAAATTATATTTCTAAAACAATGGTAATTAAAAATAAACCAGAAACAAAAAAAGCTAAACCGAAAAAGGCAGTGACAGATAAGGCGAAAGCAATAAAAAAAGTGGCAGTGATTAAGGCTAAAGTGATAAAAAAACCAGCAGTATCAAAATCGAAAACAAAAGTGGCAGAAAAAAAAGCCAGCGGAAAACCACGCGTAGCGATTATTAGTCTAACTTCTTGTGAGGGTTGTCAGTTCGTCCTACTCGATCTTGGTACGCGCTTTTTGGCGCTGACAGAAATAATTGAGCTGGTTGATTTCCGGCTGATTGAAGACTGGGAGGATGATGGCGGAATGCTAGACTTGGTTCTCATCGAGGGAAATCCTGTGACGAAAGAAAATGAGAAAACGCTACTTGAAGCAAGAAAAAGAGCAAAGATACTCGTAGCTCTTGGAAACTGCGCGGCGATGGGCGGAATTCCGGAAATGAAAAATTATCACGAAGGTGTGAGCACAATAAAGCACGTGTATAAATATTTGCAAGGAATTAATAATCCAGCGATTCGAGAGTTGGATAATTTTGTGAAAGTGGATTTTGTTTTTCCAGGCTGTCCCATTAATGGGGAAGAATTTTTGCAATATATCCCAGAACTGCTCAAAGGCAATATCCCGCTTATTCCCGATCAGCCAGTTTGTGTGGAATGCAAAAAAGCGGGCAATCGTTGTTTGCTTCTGGATAAAAAACCTTGTTTTGGCCCGATGATTCTGGGTGGATGCAACGCAACTTGTCCAAGTTCGCGTGCGCAATGTCAGGGTTGTCGCGGGCTTCGCGCAACGGGAAATGTTGGTGCGATGCGCATGATGCTAAAAAGCATGATGAGTGATGAACAGTTCCAAAATATGACTGAAATTTTTGGACTCAGGGATGATTTAGAAGAGAGAGAAAGGAGGGATAGGCTAGCAAAAAGATAGAATTAAAAGCGGATAGTCCGCTATGGTGCATAATTTTAGATTTGTGCCAATTATTTTTAAAAAGTGGGATAAAAAACTCACGGGCGGACAGTCCGTCGAGAGGACAATAATGAAGAAATTTTTTTATTATTTCGCTATTATCGCTATTATCGCTTTTTCTTTTTGGAGAGTGTATTCTCAAAATAAGCTGGTAGTAGAAGAAAAAATCCAGAAGGTTACTGGAATAAATTTGTCTTGCCTTAAGCCATTTAGATATACCATCGGTACAGTTGACCCGAGATTTAATTTGAGCGCTGATGATCTCTTACTTGTAGCGAAAGATGCGGAAAAGACTTGGGACCGACAATCAGGGAGAAATCTATTTGAGTATGACCCTGAGTCTCAGTTTAAAATTAATTTGATTTTTGATGAACGGCAATCTGCGTCTAATGAGGCGGACGAGCTGTCTCAAAGTCTTGAGCAGCTAGAGGCGTCACATCAGAAAATTACCAATCAATATGAAGATCTCAGTGGGACATATGCGCAAAAAGTTGCTAAGTACAACCAAAATGTCGCAGGCTATGAAGGGAAGTTGAAAAAATATAATGACGAAGTGGATTATTGGAACAAGCATGGCGGAATATCTGATGATAAATATGATGATTTGAAATCGGATAAAAATGCACTAGGAGACTTGCATGATAAACTTGAGAAAGAGCGAGCGGAAGTGAATAGTTTGGCTGGAAAGACGAATGCCTTAGTTTCGAAGGAAAAAAGCGTCGTAAACGAATATAACGCAAGTGTGTCAACATATAAGATTAAATATGGTGGCGGACGAGAGTTTGAAAAGGGACTCTATGACGGGATAGAAATCAATATCTATCAATTTAAACAAACTGCTGATCTGCGACTAACGATCGTGCATGAATTAGGTCATGCATTGGGAATTGGACATATTGATGATCCTAAATCAATTATGTATTATTTGCTCTCTGATCAGAATATGGAAAATCCGCAGCTTTCAATGGAAGATTTGAACGCACTAAAAGCTACTTGTAAGTTCAAATAAGGGTGAGGGTGTTAGATACTAAGCATTTCCTGATTCGGCTGAAAATGAAATGATATGAAAATACTGGAAAAAATAAATGAAAAAGTGTATATGCCCGGACTTTTGCTTATCTTACTGATTGCGGTAGGCTTTTTTTTGCGCGTCTATAAGCTAGGTGAGCAGAGCTATTGGATCGATGAAGGTTTTACATACATGCAAATGGAAGCGGTGCATAAGCATGGCTATCCGTTGCTTGATTCAGGCGTTATTGATGTGAAGGATGTAATCTTGCCATATTTTCTTCAGATTACACGTTTTTTTTCGACTAATCCTTTTTGGCTTCGTATTATTCCAGCTCTTTTTGGGACGGCATCAATATATGTCGTGTTTCTTCTGGCGAGATATCTTTGGAGTCGGACTGTTGGGCTGTTTGCGGCATTCCTGCTAACTTTTTCCTATTGGCATATCGCTTGGAGCAGGCAGCTCCGTCCATATTCGCTGCTTGTGCTATTTATTTTCATAACGATGCTTTTTTTGTCTCTCTATGAAAGGACTGGAAGGCGAAAATACCTCGTATGGGCACTGGTCTTTATAGTTTGTGCGATTGCTTCAAAGAGTGCTGGCATCATCTTGCTTGTTCCGTTTGTGGCCTATCTTTTTCTAAAGAAACTATATAAGCTTGCTTTCATAGCGGTTGTGATATTAGTGGGTGGTATATTTATGCTACGACACATGCTTGTTTCAGCGCTTGGGATGGCTGTTGTGAATTATAGTACATATTATGTTGGCGGGTATCTTTGGCAATATTTTGGTATTATCTTTTTCTTAGCGGTTGTCGGTTGGTTTTTGGCTATAAAAAATGAAAAACACAACTGGAGAATTCATGCTGTTGCTGGGATATTTTTTCTTTCAGTGGTGGTATTTTTTTCTTTTTTTGTGCTTGTTAATCAACGTAGGTATATGTTTTTTATCACGCCACTTCTTTTTATGTATGCTGCCTATGCGCTGGCGCTTCTTTCTCGCTCAAGGAAAAAATATACTTTTATCTTAGTCGTTCTAGTGGTGTTTGATTTTTTTACTGCACACTCATTGCTATTTTTGCCTCAGGCTTCATTTGTTTTGGAGGATTATACTCCACAACCAAATTTCAAGAGAGCATATAAGACAATAGGAACTCTTATCGAAGATGGAGATGCAGTTATCTCCGCCTATCCTTTTATGGATAGAATTTATTTGGGACGCTCAACTTTTGCAATTCCAATATCATATACCGGCAGGGAGCAAGATAGTACGGGTCAATTGGGTCAGGAGCATTATTCTGGCACGCCAATGCTGTATGTCCAGCGCAATCCTTTCGAAAAATATATTTCTAAGCCTTTCCGCAAGCAACCAAGCGTGTTTGTGACTATTGATTCAATGTCAAAAGCACGCATAAGTCCGATGATGAAGACATATATTCAAAAATTTGGCAAAGTTGTTTTTAAGGATAATGCCAATCCTGCACAGGCAATTTGGGTGTACCAAGTTAAGCTGAAAAATTTGCAGGAGCTTGATGGCGATGCGGATGTTAATAATGACGATAATTAGTGTGTAATTAAATCAAACTATTCACACTAGATTTTATTTACACAAAGGGCACTTTGGGGTATATTTTAGAGAGTGATAGTTTATTATAATATATTGGTAATAAAATAAAAAAATGAAAAAGTTTTTAAAAATGAAATTGGGACTAGCTTTGATAGTTGTAGGCTTGATGTTTTTTCCTCTGAAGAGTTTGCATGCTAATGGCTATGGCTACGGATATGGTTGTGGAAGTGAGAGCGGTTATGGTTACGGATATGGATATGGATATGGATATGGATATGGATATGGATATGGATATGGATACGGGGCATGCCAATCTCAATCAGACATGCCAATGGCTTCACCTCATGGTGGACTATATTTTGAGACGATCAATGTGGAGCTTTCCTCAACGGATAACTCGAATATTTATTAGACCCGTTGCTTAATAAAAAGTTACCGAGTTAGAATCCCCCTGGAGATTCTGG
>JBAXPY010000062.1:0-6429 GCA_037132035.1 Candidatus Moraniibacteriota bacterium
GTCAAAGGGTTAATGAGTTGCATTGAAACAAAATCACATTCATGCTTTAATTAAGTGTATGAATATTATCGAAGTTAAAAATTTAGTCAAAAAATTTGATGATATCACGGCAGTGGACGACATCTCTTTTTCGGTGGAAAAAGGCAAAATTTTTGCTTTTCTTGGACCAAATGGCGCAGGAAAAACCACAACCATTAAAATGTTTACGACACTACTTAAACCCACTAGCGGAAAGATTCTTATTAATGGATATGACCCGGTCACTAATTCTGATGATGTGCGTTGTTCGTTTGGGATTATTTTTCAAGACCCGAGCCTTGATGATGAGCTAACGGCTTTTGAAAATTTGGAATTTCATGGCGTGCTCTATGATGTGCCAAAAAAAGTTTGTCGCGAGCGCATCGAAGAGTTATTAAAAATAGTTGAACTGGAAAAGCGCCGTGATGATTTAGTAAAAGAATTTTCTGGTGGCATGAAGCGCCGATTGGAAATTGCCCGGGGACTTTTGCATCATCCTAAAATTATTTTTCTCGATGAGCCGACGTTGGGACTTGATCCGCAAACCAGAAATCATCTTTGGGGTTACATAAAAAACATGAATGAAAAAGAGGGGATTACCGTTTTTTTTAGTACGCACTATATGGAAGAAGCTGATCGCATGTCCGATCGGATTGCAATTATTGATAAGGGGAAGATTGTCGCCGAAGGGACTGCTGAAGAGCTCAAAGCAAAAACTAATACAGAAACACTGGAAGATGCCTTTTTGCAGCTTACGGGAGATCAGATTCGCGAAGAGGGGGCAAATGCAGTGGATAAATTAAGAACAATGAAACGCGCATGGAGAAGATAAAAAAATATTCCAAAGTAATCTACATTCTTTGGCTTCGTCAGCTAAAGCGCTATTCGCGGTCCAGAGCGAGAATAATGGGTTCGCTCGCGCAACCGATTCTTTTTTTGGTAGCGATGGGTTTTGGTTTTGGGCCGATCTATCAAAAAGCCGGGGGTGGCAATTATATTCAATTTATTGCCCCCGGGATCATTTCGATGAGTATTATTTTCACGGCCATGTTTGGTGGAATGGAGGTTGTTTATGATAGGCAATTTGGTTTTCTTAAAGAAACACTCGTTGCTCCTGTTCCACGTTGGACTATTATGCTTGGGCGTACTCTTGGTGGTGCGACAGTCGCAATTTCACAAGGGATTGTTGTTTTTCTTATTGCTCTTCTTGTTGGTTTTCGCCCAGAAAACATGCTCCTTGCTCCGCTCGCATTGATTTATATGGCACTGATCGCCACCTTTTTTACAGCACTAGGAACGGCCATCGCTTCAACTATGGAAGATATGCAGGCATTCCCTTTGGTTATGAATTTTCTTATTATGCCACTCTTCTTTTTGTCTGGCGCACTTTTCCCGCTCACCGGACTTCCTAAGGCGATACAGCTTATTATTCAGGTCAATCCTTTGTCCTATGGCGTTGACGGTATCCGTGGCATTCTCACTGGTCAGTTGCATTTTTCCTATCACACCGATTTTTTTGTACTTTTCTTTTTCACCGCAGCAGCTCTTGCGGCTGGCAGTTATCTTTTTTCTAGGATTGAAGTTTAGGGAGAAAATTAAAAAAAGAAACTCTCAGGGGTTTCTTTCTTTTGACATGTAAATTTGAAGGGTATCTTCTAATTGTGCCTTTTTGAATATCCATGCGCATATCCTACGAGAACTGGAATACTGGCCGCAAGAGGGAGTGCCAGAAATGCTCCGACGATGCCATAGAGTTCTGCACCAATGATAACAGCCAGAAAGCTTAGTGCTGGATAGAGACTGAGAGTTTTGTTATAAACTAGTGGTGAGATGATAGCATTTTCTGTTTGCTGATAAGCTAGGTGAAGCACTAAAGCAGAAAAACCACTGAGGGGTGAGATGGAAAAAGCGATAATGAGCGCTGGAATGGCGCCAAGTGTGGAACCAACTAGCGGAAGAAGATCCGTAATGCCGGCAAAAACGGCGAGCGGTAGTGCGTAAGGTATGTTTAAGAGTGAAAAGCCAATAAAAACTACAATAGTGCAAATGAGAGAGATGAGTAAATTTCCGCGAATGTATCGCCCATTTACGTGAGCCAAGTCTGAGAGGACATTTTGTATTTTTTTTCTCTCACTTAGGGGAAATAACTTCAAAAAAAGTCGGAGCAATCTTTCGTGATCAAGGATAAAATAGAACATCAAGGCCAATATTTCAACAATGGAGAGGATGATGGAAAAAGCGGTTTGCGCTGAGGTCAGCAGATCAGCGGTATGCGATGAGAGATACTGGGCAAAATCAAAAGTTTTGAGTGATTCAGGAAAAAACTGAAACTGACTAATGATTGGTCGTAAGGTATTAAGTAGTTCTGGAAGTTGCCTGATTAGATCTGGCAAGACAAAGATAGTTAAAAGTACAAATGGGACGAGAAATACGGCAAAGACCAGGATTATTGATAGAAGTAGTGGCAATTTTCGATCAACCGTTTTGACAATAGGATAAGTCGCAACCGCAAGCATAATTGCAATAAGAATTATAATAAATACTCCAATCATTTTCCACACCAAAAAAACCAGGAGGCTCATTGTAAGAATTCTCCAAAGCGCTTGCCAGCTAAGAGGATGTTCATTTTTGATCATTTGAAATTCATTAGCTTGATTTATTGATGCAATTATACCATAAATAAAGTAAAGTGAGCAATTTTCTAGTGGCAAATATAAAGACAAATATCAATCCAATTACTTAGTTCGTTTTTTGCTTGGACATATCCAGCGATGTTAACGCTCGGACCTTTGTGAATCCCGAGGTGTAAATGTTTCCTTTCGTCGTCAGTTTCAGTGCTATAGGCATCTCCAAATTGTCCAATTGTATCTCCAGCTTTAAGATCATCTCCAGTATTTTTAGTAATGCTGGATAATTTCAGGTGTCCATAGGCAATTGTGACTGGTTGATTATCCCAGGTGCACGACTAAACTGCCATTCCTCCATAGTCATTGGCAGATTTTTTGAGAATTAGTTTTCCGTCACAAATTGTCTGCACATCTACTTTGACATCCAATTCTTCGGGAAAAATTTCAAAATCTGTTTCAGTGTGATAACCACGAAACTTTTCCGGTTGAATAGGAGAAGTGGTGGGGGTAATGAAAATTCCGAAATATTTTTTGGTCACGCGCTCTTTAGCGCGATCAAGTGGGGAAAGCCACTCGCTTTTTTTGTGCTGGAGAGGTGGATGGCTCATAAATTGGATGAATATTTTGCGTTGGGATTGTTGAAGTCTGGACTTGGTCGTTCAGCAGTGTCGGGGTGGCTGAATTTTCCACGCGCCAAAAAATTAGGCCAAAAATAAATATGATAAAAAATAAAATAAAAAGATATTTTTTTATATCTTTTGTTTAAAAACTTTAAAAGTCTATTCACTGATTTCTTTTGGCTCGAGTCCGATTTTCCAGATAGTTATTTGTATAAAAGAAGCTAGCCCAGAAATGGCAAGCGCTATGATGAAAAAACGCGAAAGGGGACTGAGAAAAAGATAAAAGTCACAAGTAGCCCAGTCCAAATGCCAGTGCACCAGGGGCAATTAATCAGGGAATTAAGCTCCTTGCGATAGCCAAGAGCGTATCTGTTTAAATAATCGCGAATGTGTTCCATTATTCTGTTATTTGTAAAGAGGCGAATGAGGCGGAATGTGGCCAAAACTAATTTGACTGTTTTTTTTGGTTATTTTCCAGCATTATATTTTGTTCCTAGTTGATTAAGCATGATCGAATAGCTTCCCAATGAAAAGCACAAGAAGTGATCCGAGTACTGCGACAGAAAAAGATGCTACATTGAATCCCGTCACACTAACTCCAAAAAATCTTTGTCCTAAGTAGCCTCCCACTACCGCACCAATAATTCCTAGGGCAATTGAGCCAAAAAATCCACCATGAGAATTCGGGGCGATGAAATTTGTAATGCTTCCGGCAATCAACCCGAAGATGATCCAAGAAAAAATAGTCATATGATTTGCACCCTTCTTTATGTTTTTAACTTTGCTAGTTATATAGTGCGGCTAGTCCGTGCTGTCGTCAAATGGGTTATTTTACGATTTCAGTAGCTATTGATGAAAAAAACTTTGGGTCAGTTTGTCCGTCAATTTTGAAGAGACTCACGCCCTTGATTTTAAGTGTTTTTGCGAGTTCAATTTTTTGTTTAATACTCTGCGCATCAGAAAAAGTGACCAAATGTTTTCCGCTTGGCGTGTCGTAGATAAAAAATGGTTCTCCGCCAACAGTTCGATTCAATTCCGCATTGTTTTGCGTTTTTTCTTCTAGCGCTTGTGGATAGGTAACGCTTCTTACTCTCTCATAGTGATGACCAGCATCAGTTTTTTTAATACTGAATTCCCAGCCATAAGTTGGCACGCCCATTACTAACTTGGATGGTGAAATGTATTGCAATGCATAGCGCATCACTTTTTCCACCCAATAAATGTCGGCGTTAGGCGTAGTGGGTGCTTCATTCGAATCATCAAAAATTTTCTTTCCGCCGCTCATTTGGAATACTTGGTCATAGGTCATAATTCGGACGCTATCGCATAGCCGGTTGAGCGCTGGATAGTCATTCGCAAAACTCATTGCTCGTGTTCCTGTCCAGTCTGATGGTGAGTCATCCTGGCTCCGCGCTTCAATAGTGCAGCTCATCGTCTTTCCCCGTGGTGCTAATTTTTGATGCAACGCTTCAAGGAAGGTAGTGAAGAGATCTTGGTCAGCCACATCTTTGCCTTCATAGTCAATATCCACACCCGGAAAATCATTCTGCGTGAGCATTGTCGAGATGGCACTGACGTGTTTTTCTAGTTTTTGTGAGTCGGAAAAAGTTGCGTGCATTGCAGGGGCATCAGCCCAAATAATTGTTGGAACGATGGCAATACTTTTTTTTTGCGCTTCTTTTTGCAATTCAGGCCAAGGAGCATTTTTTATGTCTAGTGTATCGCGCAAAGTGCCATCTGGATTTACGCCATAGGCAAAGGGATTGATTTCAGAAAATAAAGCTAGCTTTCCAAAAAGCGAATCTGCGCCAGCCTTTTTGCTCCAATAGGGGATCCAGCCAGATATGAAAAATGCTTCTTCATCTGGTGTTACCTTGGCTGTTTCTTTTCCTTTCGCACCTTCAACGGTATCCGTGCTTTGCGTATTAATGAGTAGGACAGTATTTCCCCTTTTGCGGTTTAAATAGAAAACAGTACTTGCGGTAGCAAGAATTAGGATGAAAATAGTAAAAAAAAGCTTTTTTTTAATCACGGGCATTATTTGAAATTAATCTCGTTTGAATTTAATGCGTAGATGAGATTGTAATTATCAGTGCTTTTGATCTCTTCTTCCATTGCTGTTATTTTTCTGCCATCAAATTCAGGAAAATCCAAAGCTTTGAGGCCGCTCACAGTCATCATTCTCACCACATCTTTGGTTGAGATTTTACTTGAATCAAGGTTTGCACCTTTTTGCAAGAGTGCGGCGAATTTGCCTGCTTCCCAGATATCGAGCCGATTAGAACTGGCCGCGCTATCCGTTCCTAGGCAGACATTGATTCCGCTTTCTAGCATTTTTATGATTGGCGCGATTCCTGAACCGAGTTTTAAATTACTTAGTGGGCAGTGGACGACATTGACTTTTTTCTTTGTCATAATTTCAATATCTTTATCGGTTATCCAAACGCAATGCGCTAGGATTGATTTTTCGTCGAGGAGACCTAGTTCATCTAAGTAGGCGATTGGGGTTAATTTATTTTTCTCCAAGCATTCATCAAACTCCACCTTTGTTTCGGCTAAGTGGATATGTAGCGGGGCACTATATTTTTCTGCCAGCTTTTTTGCTTTGAGCAAGTTTTTTTGGCAAACTGCATAGATCGAATGGGGAGCGACTGCTACTTTTATTAAAGGGTCATTGGCATATTTCGTCAGAAGTTTTTCTGTTATTTCCAGAGCTTTTTCGGGAGTTTTGGCAGATGGCGTGGGAAAATCCAGAATTGCTTCTCCAATGACGGCGTGCATTCCCAATTCTTTTGCTGCTCGCGCCACTTCGTCTTCAAAAAAATACATATCGCAGAAAACTTTTATGCCATTTTTCTGCATTTCAAGGATGGCTTCCCTGGTTTTAGCGTAGATAAATTCAGCTATTACGCTTTGTTTTTCTGCTGGCCAAATGTATTCCTCGAGCCATTTTTGAAGGGGCATGTCTTCGGCAAGACCGCGAAAAGCGATCATCGCTGCGTGAGTGTGAGTATTGACTAGGGGCAATTTAAATTCATGGCGCATAAGATTGTATGAAAAATTAGTATAATTAGAGTTTAGCAAATATTTTCGAAAATAAAAATGTTTTGCATAAAAAACAAAAAATAAGGCTTTTTTTGCCTTATTTTTTTTATATTATCTTG
>JBAXPY010000063.1:0-5831 GCA_037132035.1 Candidatus Moraniibacteriota bacterium
TTTTCATGAATTTTCTAGTATGGTGTAAAATTCTGGTGGTTATTTTAGGTGGGCTTTTGTGTATAAGGCGTTAAATAGTGAAACTTTTGCCAATTTGTCGAAACTAGTTGACGACAAGTTAAGTATAGCAAATGTGGCTTGAAATGTCAATAGTTGTGTATTTTCATAGCAAAACGGACGGGAACAAGTCGGGTTTTGTTGACAGTTCTTCTATATCCTGCTATACTACGCAGTCAAGATGAATCACCAAAAAACAAAGGTGAGCGAAGAAGAGAGAATCTTCACTTGATAAGACAAAGTTCTTTTAATCAAAAAATGTATCCCAATCGTCAAGATATCTCTACTATTTCCGAAAGGAAAGAAAGAGCCCAAGACGAAAGCGATCATTGAATGGCACAAAGAAACAACCAGCATACCAAATTCCTGGCGAGAGAGATAGGTAATCCACTTAATTTTTGTAGGGTTAGTGGATTAGTTAGCTAGGACACGGCCAACAAGGTTGTTTCATATTTAGCGAGCCATCGCTAGATAGAAAGTGGTCTCCGATTTCAAACTTAAAAATTTGAAATCGGAAGCAGGCTTTCTAAAACAAAGCCCCCAGTACATTTGATTTACAAATAGTAAAGAAGAAGAGAGCTAAAGATGAATTTTTTTCAAAAAAAAATACCAATTCGTCTTTAGAAAAATGCCAGTGATAGTTCATTTTGATTTTTCGTCAAAATCTCTCTTCTTCGAAAATCAAAAGAGCTTGTCTCACAAATGGTTTTCGTCGCGAAAGTTTCCATTTTTGAGCGAAAATTGTGAAAGACGAGGAGGAATATTGAACATATTCCGACGAATCTTGAGCAATTTGCAGCCAAAAATGGGAGCTTGTAGTAGGAAAGCATTTGCGAGACAGGCTCTATATCACTGGCATTTTTGTGAATTGAAGGAGAGAGCAATTCATAAAAAAGAAATGTTCCTTAACAATTGAATAGAAATTAGATTGATTTTTCCCCGCAAGGTTCTTTTTCAAAAAGAAGCTGACGGGGGAAATGTCAATTAAAAATACTCTTTTTCCGAAAGTAGTGTCGCGGTAAATCCTTGAGTAATGGGACGCGACGAAGGCAATGGAGTTTTGTCGGAATAATCGTTTAATAAAAGTCCACTAAAAAAAGGACAAAATAAAAACGAGAAAGACAAGACAGAGGAGCCACGGAAAAAGGAAAAAATTCGGACTTTCGCTTGAAGTGCTTAGTCAGCACCGAGAAAGTCCCGGCCACATAGCGGCCGCAATTCTTCGAAAGGAGGATGCTATGACAGAAACAATGGCGGCCGCGATCTCGGCCGTGGTACACATATCGTTATTCTTTATACCAGCAATATGCTGGTACAAAGATTGCAAGAAGTTTGATACGGAGGATTGGAGGGATTATGTTGTAATCCCAATACCCATCTTTTTTTTGGTCTCTATGATAGGCGGAAGGCTCGCCTATTACATGATGATGAAATAAATAAACAGGCGAAAGCGAGTCGGCCTAAAGATTTAAAAAACTCGCAAACCACAAACAGCGGGAAGGATGTCACCACGACAAACTTTCCGCTTTTTTATTTAGAAAAATAACAGCGTTGGATTTGTGCTATAATAAGCTCATAAAATCCTAATGAAACTATATGTTTGATGCTCAGAGAATGTTTCCTAATGCAAAAGTTGAAAAGGGTGCAATAAAAAAAGATGGTAAGTCGGAATCGCCAGAGCCTAAATTTAATGCAGAAATCAATCAGAGTATAACGGATGCCATTTCTGCGTTTGAAGCAAGTGAAAAAAACGATACTGAAACCGTTCAGTTACTCAATGCTATTTTCAAATTAAAAAATAATGCGTCATTGGATGCGAAAGATTTTGATTTTTCATGGAATGCGGAGCAGATGGAAAAAATGGTGGATATTTTCAATGAGAATTATAAAAGTGAAACAAGCCCGATTAATAATCGAAATCTTCTCTCTAGATTATTTTCCAGCAATTCTGCGCCAAAAGGTGAAAAGCTTGCCAGTGATTATTTTGCTGACGAGTTAGCGGAAAAAATACGCAAAGGGCAATGTTTAAATCCCGGGATGGAAAAAGAAATTCAACTTTGGGCGCAAGATATTCATACAATTTCTGAGGAAGCAAGGATGGCTCTGACACTTTCGCTTATTCGCAATCCCGGAATTGTTAGTGATAGAATCTTGGGGGAAATTATCGATACACACGCTTTTTATGGATCGGCGATGGTGAGAAATTTAGAGAGACAATTCAATGAAGCTTCGGGCAATATTAGTCAGACTTTAGGGATTATTGATATCTTCGAATCAATCGCAAAAAGAAATGGATGGGGGACTGATTTCGAGGGTGCAATTGCACAAGCGCTTGATGTTTTGGAAAGAATTAAATTTCAAAACAAAAACTATTTTGTAGCGGAGCGCCTGGAATTACTTTCGCAGTTTTTGCAGCAAGGAGAGGCACTAAAAACGAAAGATTTGATGAGTAAATATGCTGATAATAATTTGGCAAAAGTTGCTCCTGAACCGCGAGGCGCCAAATTTTATTCTAAACCAAAAGAGTTCACCGATAAGTGCGTCACTACTAAAATCGATAAAAAATATGGCGCTGTCTATAACCCGCAAGGAGAGATAGATTCTTTTTTTCTTGCCAATAGTTTGTCGTCAAGCACTTTACGGCTTGAAGATATTTTGGAAAAAGAGGGTGCAGAAAACTATGGTTCAATGGATAAAAAAGAGAAGATTTTTTTAGTGGATAACTATAAGGCGCTACTTAGTCTTCCTTTTCGCGATAAAGTAGAGAATGAATTCGGCATTAAAATTGACCAACTAAATATTCGTGAACAAATTCAGTTTGTTAATTTTCTCTCTCAAAAAACGATTAGTGAGGTGTTTGAAACTAAAACGGCAATTACTGGACTAAAAAAAGAAACATCGAAAATGACGTGCTTAAAATCCTTTCTTTCTTTGGAATGTGATAATGGCAATGGTGATAGAATTATTGAAATAGCGGAAAAATTATCAGTGGAAGATTGTGAAAAAGTTTTTGGGAAAATCGCTGAGCTGACTGATTTAGCACAAGAAAAAGATGAGGAACTAGCAATCGTTGCGCTAAAAGACAGTCAAAAAGAAATTCCTGGCGGGGTGCAAGCCGAACTTCTGCGTAAAGCGCATCAGATTATCCTAAAATTTAGCACCGAAATAGAAACTGGCGGACGGGCGAGTGAAGAAAAAATCCAAAAGCTTTTGGCGGATCTGGAAAGAAGTCGGATCGACATTGAACTGATAGCGGCATTGCTTATCGCAATGAAGAAGGAAGGGGCGGAGCAAGATGTTTCGGGGATAAAAGGCGTGGAAATGGAAACTGCCGGTGAAAAGGATCTTACGGAAAATCCAGCGCTGGCGGAAAAATTGCGTGAGATGTATCGCGCGAATAATTCGCATAAATCAGAAAAAGATCTGGAAAGATTACTTTCCGATTTCGAGACGCACAAAAAGTATGATCCTAGATTCCATTTAGTCTATTTTGATAAAGAAAATAAAACTGATCCAAAAAAGTCTTTGGAAAATCTGGTCGGTTTTATGCGTTCATCCAGCTGCATTACAAAATTTGAAGAGCAGTCGCTCATCGAACTACCGGAAGGCGAGCGCTATCTCGGCGCGATGAATATTGACCCAATTTTGCAAAAATTCTATTTCGGCGAAAATTTTTTGCGTGAGATTGTGGAAAAAGAATTTGCTTCTGGCACGAAAAAACTAATCGCGCATGTGCCGGAAAATGGACCATCACATAAAATCACCAAACTTTTGGGTTTTGAGACTGTGGCTGAAGAAGGCGATTATCGGGATGATGATGGAAAGGTTATGGCGAAGAGGCTTCGGGTGGAGTTGGCGAGAGGCTGATATGAATGGAAATTATTGAGCCGTGGTGTCGCGTGCAATTTTTCCTTGTCTCATATATAATGCAGAATATGAAACTAAAAATATGATCGGAAAGATTAGAGGGAAAATTGAATCAATCAAAGAAAATTATGTCATTATTGATGTGCATGACATTGGCTATAAGATTCAGATGAATAGTTATTCTTTAGCTAAAATCGCGGGACAAGAGTCTGTGGAGCTTTTTATCTATACGCATGTGCGAGAAGATGTCTTGGCGCTTTACGGCTTCATTGCGGAAGAGGAGCAAGAGATGTTTGAGCTTTTAATTTCTATTTCTGGCATCGGTCCGAAAGCGGCTTCGAGCATTTTGGCAATCGCCAGTCCAAAGACGATTAAAGCTGCTATTGTTAACGAAGATCCGTCAATTCTCACCAAAGTTTCCGGTATTGGCAAGAAAACAGCCGGTCGGGTTATCTTGGAGTTGAAAAATAAGGTGGGTGCAATTTCGCAAGGTGATCAGGATGAAACAACTGGCGATTCTAACGCAATCGAGGCTCTTATAGCTATGGGATATAGCGCCTATGAAGCACGGGAAGCCTTAAAGAGCGTGTCAGGCGATATTAAAGATATCGGAAAAAGAGTGGGCATGGCACTTCGAAACATTGGCAAGAAGTAAATTAATAATTAACAATAATAAAATGAACAAACAAAAAATTGCAACTGGCGCGCTAGCTGTTGCAATAATGCTCGTGCTCTCTGGTTGTGGGCCTGATTTAGGTAAGACTATCATAGAGAAAACTATCGAATCTCAAACGGGAGGAAAGGTAAATATTGATTCAAATAAAGGAGAGGTAACTATTAACTCGGAACAGGGAAATTTAAGTGTTTCTGGAGACGGAACTGCTTCTTTAAATAAAGATTTTCCTAAAGATGTTTATATTGCGCCAGATGCTAAAATTATGATGTCATTAGCGAATGGCAAAGACGGAAGTTATTCTGTCGTCTATACAACTGCTATGAAAGCAGATGAGGTGTATGCTAAGTATAAAGAAGAGTTGATGGCGAAAAGCTGGACAACAGATGTAAAAACAGAAATTATTTACGAAGATTCTAAGATGGTTCAATATAAAAATGGAGCGAAAAATTTAACATTGATTATCGGTCTGAGTCAGGATTCTCAATTTGAAGGAAGAACTCATGTGCAAGTGATTGGTGCGGAAATTCAGTCTGCAAATTAAGGGATTAATGTTTTGCATCTGGTATGGAAGAAAAAAATCTAGAAAAATCTGTTAACAAAAATTCTCCAGTTGGAGAATTTTTGCAGTCTCGCGACTGGCTTAAATTTCAAGAAAGTGTGGGGAGGAAAACTTTCAATCTTTCTGGCAAGAATTTTTCGGCGAGTATTGTTGAACACAAACTTCCAATAGTTGGAAAGTATTTATATATTCCAAAAGGACCTATATTGAAAATTTCAAATTTCAAATTTCAAATTTCAAAAGAAATACATGAATTGGTAAATTTAGCCAAAAAGAATAGTGCTGGGTGGATTAGAATCGAGCCGGAATCAGAGGAATTATTAGAAGCGATTAGGGAAAATAGGGAATATAAAATTACTAAGGCGCCGCATGATGTGCAGCCAAAAGAAATTTTTGTCATAGATATTTCTAGGAGCGAAGATGAATTGTTGGCTGAAATGAAGCCCAAGACACGGTATAACGTGAGGTTGGCGGAGAAGAGGGGTGTGACAGTGATCAGTGACCAGAGAACAGTGAATAGTAAAAATGTGGATGAATTTTTGAGACTTACGCAAGTAATGGCGAAAAGACAGGGAATAACAGCTCATCCTGGGGAGTATTATCGTAAAATGCTTGAAAATATTTCTGGTGACATCTTAAAATTATATGTTGCGGAATATGAAGGGAGAGTCA
>JBAXPY010000064.1:0-5782 GCA_037132035.1 Candidatus Moraniibacteriota bacterium
TGGGATATTTATGCGCTGGAATTTAAGGCGCAGTTGAAGGAATATAACTAAATTACAAAAAATAGAAAATTAAAAACCATTCCACTTGCATGCGAGTGAAGTGGTTTTTTAGATTAGTTTTCCCGGTCGAGCTAGTCATTATGGTAATATGAAAGTCTTGTTGGCTTTTTTTTCGGTATTCCTGATATGCTAGACAGCAAATAATTAGCAATATGAATATCAAGAAAAATCCTGAGTTATTATCGACCATGAATGCTAATGGCGTTCTTGAGGCGAAGTACCGAGAGTTGGTAGAAAATGCCAACAGTATCATATTGCGGCTTGATTCAAATGGAAATGTGACTTTTTTTAATGAGTTTGCTCAAAGTTTTTTTGGTTTTGGTGCGGATGAAATCATTGGCAGGAATGCCGTGGGAACAATTGTTCCTGAAAAAGATTCCAATGGCCACGATTTGAAAAAAATGATTAGAAATATCATTAAACATCCGGAACAGTATAAAAACAATGAAAACGAAAACATTAAAAAGGATGGGTCGAGTGTCTGGGTTGCTTGGACGAATAAAGCGGTTTTTGATGAAAAAGGAAAGATTTTGCATGTACTTTGTATTGGAAATGATATAACTGATATGAGGCGTTCTCAGGAGTCTGAAAGAAAGGCGCATCGAGCGCTAAAAATGTTAAGTGAATGTAATCGGGCTCTTATTCATGGTAAAAATGAACAGACATTGCTCAATGAAATTTGTCGGATAATCGTGGAAACTGGAGGTTATGTGTTAGCCTGGGTGGGCGAAGCGAAACGGGATGAATACAAGAGTGTTGTCCCAATCGCTCATCGTGGTTTTGATGACGGGTATCTTGATGCGGCAAACGTGAGCTGGTCGAATAAAACAGTTAAGGGCAGGGGGCCGACCGGCACATCTATTCGGGGAAAAAGAATTTTTATTGGTAAGAACTTTTATAAAGATCGAAAACTGGCTCCATGGAAAGAACGGGCTATAAAAAAGGGCTATGCTTCCTCAATCGCGCTACCACTTGAATCGGACGGAGAAGTCTTTGGCGCACTGACTATCTATGCGGCAAAGCCATATGCTTTTGAAAATGAAGAAGAGGTCGAATTGCTGTTTCAGCTGGCCAATGATTTGTCTTTTAGTGTAACAGCGCTGCGAATCAGAAAATCAAGAGAAAAAGCTGAGGAGCAACTAATTGAATCATACAAGCATCTTGGCACGATTAACCGAAAAGTTTCTCTTCTTTTGGATTTGAATCAAGGTGGTACAAAAAAGAACAAAAAAGAAGTCGTTGAATATATCTTAGACTCCGCCATTAATTTATCACGAGCCGTTATGGGGATGGTCTATCGATTGGAGGAGAATAACGTTTTCTGTCTGTTGTCGCATCGGGGAATGAATAGGGCACAAAAAAAGAAAGTTGAAAAAATTGGGCATAAGGAACTTGGTGCGCTTGGGCTTTTGTTGAAGCAAAAAAAGATGCTAAGAGGGCCGGTCAAGGAGCATCATTTAGGTAAACTTGATTTTGATAATAAATTGAAGTATTTTGTTATGCTTCCCTTGGGGCTAGAAAAAAGTCCAAAGGGTGTATTGTTTTTGGGATTTTCTGATCGGGAAAGTATGGAGAGTCAGGATTTGGAGTTTTTGGATATTTTTTCCGTGCATACCTCTTTCGCACTTTTTGGTGCTGGGATTTTGAAGTAAAGTTAATCTTTTGATAAATATATGACTTACGCGTTTACCAAAAACAATTTTCAATGCGCGTGACTGCCTAAAGCTTACTTTTGATTTTTTTAGCTCTCAAGACTACTGAAATTTTCCAGACCAATCTTGGCTATAGAGAATCTTGCTTTCGGCAAATGCGTAAGTCCTGAAATAGAGAAAATGTTAGAGTTGAGAATGGCCCCAAAGAGGCTATTTTATTAGGGCTTATGACTTTTGGGGCGCCACTCATTGACAAAGGGTGCAAAATGTGCTAAAATTTTTAATCGAGTTCTTTTGTAATAAATATCGCGATTTGGCGAAATTTCAGGGATCATTTTTTATTGCTTAGCACTATTGGGTGCGAATAATTTATATCAGAGAAGGGGGATTAGATGGCAGAAGAAGCGAAAAAGATGGCAAAGGTAAGCGGCGGCTGGACCCGAAATATTCTGGCAGTTTATGAGGGTGTGAGAGTCAAGGTTCCGGCATTGGACCTTGAAAATAACAGTAGTATGCGTTTGATGGAAGAGTTTATTGATGCTGATGGGTCGACGATTCCAAGCCGTTGGCAGCACGGTATGATCGTGAAGCCTTCGGTTTGGGCGTCTGGTCGACTTGCGAAAAAAGCGGTTATTTGTAACCGCAATTTCTACGGCATTGGTCCTGATGACTTGGGCAAGAAAATCACTGCAAGGGTCGTAATCATCGAGAAAACTCGTGGTAAGCAGTCCTTTCGGATGGTCGATGTCACAAAAACGGACGGTGTCCCTGCTGTATCCGATTTAAGGATTTCACAGGATGGGCTGGGCTTTCTGATTCCTGGAACGAAGTTCTGGATCAGGGTCGTTCCAAGGAAGTTTCCAGAAAAAATCGCCAAGGCGGCCTAGAATGATGGGCGCGCTATTTGGCAAAAAGGGTTTTGAACATAAGTACGTTCGAAACCCTTTTTTTGTTGAATGATTTTTTGTCTGTGAGCTTGATTTATTCTTCTGGTTATGTTAAAATATTTTGCGTATTCATGTCTACTCGGAGTACAATTAAAACGTGCTTGTTTGGTGCTGATTATGGATTAGGCATGTAATAATTCAACAATGTTAAACTTTATATAATATGTCAAAAATCCGTTATTTGGATGGGCTTCGTGGTCTCGCTGCTTTTGAAGTTATTTTTCATCATTTCATCTTGGCTTTTTATCCGGCCCTTTTTTCTGGTCCCGAAATTTTGACTCACATGAAGGCGGGTGAGGAGGTCTATTTGTCCGGATCTCCATTGAATTTGCTCTATAATGGAAATTTTGCCGTTTGCATTTTTTTTGTGCTCAGTGGATACGTTTTGAGTCATAAATTCTTCTTGCATAAAGATCACGAGATTATCACGGCCAGTGCGATTAAGAGATATGTGCGACTGGCGATTCCTGTCGCGGTCTCGATTTTTTGCGTATTCATCTTGATGAAGTTCTCGCTTTTCTATAATCAACAAGCAGCTGAAATTTCCGGATCAGGATGGTTGGGTGGGTTTTGGACGTTCAGGCCTGATTTTTTGGACGCCTTGAAGCAGATGTTTTTTGGGACTTTTTTTTCCAATATATTTGACTATAACGCAACGCTGTGGACAATCGCTTTTGAGTTCATGGGGTCTTTTTTGGTGTTTGGTTTTTTGGCGGTTTTTGGAAAGATGAAAAATAGACACTTGGCATATTTCTTTTTTGCCGTCGTCTTTTTTCAGACCTATTATTTGGCGTTTATCCTTGGAATGCTTTTGAGCGATATCATGGCCCACAAAAACACGATTATTCGAAAGTTTGATAAGAGTAAGCTATTGAGCCTGGGCCTGCTTATCTTGGGGCTATTTCTTGGCTCATATCCATCCGGACGCGATATCACAGGGACAATGTATGCTTTTATGTATAATCCGCTTCTGAGTGAGCCGGAAATCGTCTATCATGTGCTTGGAGCATTTTGCGTTATCTTGGTTTTGCTTGATTCAAAGAAATTACAAAAATTCTTTTCCTATAAATATTTCCTATTTCTGGGCGAAATTTCTTTTGCGATGTACCTTTTGCATTTTCTTATCCTTGGATCGTTTTCTAGCTTTGTATTTTTGAAGTTGGTGCCACTGATGTCATATGCCGAGGCATTTGGGATTTCGTTTATTCTTTCCGTTGCGCTGACTTTTGCTCTTTCCTATCTGATGTCCAAATATGTGGACAAAAGAGCAGTCCGTTTTTCTCACAAGCTATATGAGCGCCTATTTCAACGCAATTAATGTGACTTGAACTTCGCCTTTGATTGTGCAACCCATCTTATTGACGAAGCGTGGTTGTCGTGCTATATTGATTTACTGGTTCTTTGGAAAAAATAGTTTCACTCGAGATCGTTTTTTGAGCACTAATAATATTTAGTGAGGTATTTGGAAAATTTATTTTTCAATTTTTTAAGAGGAGGGAAGTTGATGCTGACGTATTTACGTGGTTATCTTGGTTGCCGAGTAAGTTCTGAATCATTTTCCATGTAATAAATATTTAGGAAGTGCACAAAAAAAGCCGTCAGTTGGATACTGGGGGCTTTTATTAATTACAGATTGCTGAATTTTTGAAAATAAAAAAACCGCCTCGTATACTCTTTCGAATGTATGAAGCGGTTCGTGGTCGATGCCGTTTTAGATTTCTTAAATTACGGCGACGGCGATTCTGTTTAGGAAAACTTCTAGAACATCATGAGTTGTTGTTCTGTGGGCCAGTTCAGCCTTCATTCGCTCTTTGCCGAAAGTGCCTTTTTCAATTCCTTCGGCGAAAGGCACGAATCCGTTCCAGCCGGAACCTTCATAGTTCTCGATCAACTGATGCTCACCAAGATAGATAAGCTGTTGGAGATCCCGAATTGTTGCGGTGTATAATATATGGTTACCGTCTTTTCTGAATCTTTCATCGGAACAGAAGGTAAACGTTTTTGCTCCCGCCATCAATGGGTTTCCGCCCACTTTCAGTGTTGTGGCGAACAACTTCGCATGATCCGTGCGCATCACGGCTTGAACGCCATTCAATTCGCTAATCAAAAATTTTGACATCCCGATCACTCCTTTGTTTGTGGCTAGTGCAGTTTAAATTGATACTTCGTTTGGTCCTTTGGCCCAAGTTCCTGTGAATTCGCTGGAACGCTGGGTAATGACCGGCTTATCATTTTTATTGTCCGATGGCTTCCAAACGCATCGGACTCCAGTTTCGTCACGGAGAATCCATTCAGTGATGGTTTCTGTGACTTTTGGTTCGTAGTAGGTTACAAGAACCCACTGTTCAGCCTCATAATCGTGGCCGAGATTCTTGATGGTAATGCATGTGATAACGCCATCCTTGTTGTGGTATATGTCCAGAATCATCATTCTCCTTCTCCTCGGCCTATTTTTTGGGTTGAGATAACGCTATCACGAAAAACAATCTGACGTCTGCCGGCACCTTTTTTCCGTCCGGCGTTCTCATGAACGATTTGGTTAGAGAGAGATAAATCAGACCCTCATTTCGACTCCCCGTATATTCGGTGTAGAAAGTGGACGTATCTACCAATTCTCCTACGCTTCTTCTAAAAGCTTCCCGGAACAGGAATAGCAGTGCGTTTTTTGCTTCTTCCGGCGTCTCGAAATGCGACGCCCTCACGGACAGGTAGTCTTCCCCGTTTTCGAGTCCGTACGATGTCAGAGAATACTCCTTCCCATCAGGACCAGTAAAGGTCGGGAACATGCTTGAAGCATTTATGCTTCCTGCATTTGCAGTGGGGATGACATTAATCAAAATGACGAGTAAAAAAACGATACTGGTGATGACGGATTTTTTCATAGCAATCTCCTTTTGATGATCATTATTGGTTGATGAAAATGCGGACCCATTAAAATCGTGCGTAAGCAGCAATAAAATGACAATTTTTGCCGTCTTATTGCTACTTACGCTGGTATTCTATTTTCAATGAACCGACTTGTGATGCTAGCATTTTTTCGGGTTTTTGTCAATAAATGAGCGGGCATACGTGATACATCATTTAAAAATCTAATGATCGCTACTTCGATTTATCAAATAAAAA
>JBAXPY010000065.1:0-5439 GCA_037132035.1 Candidatus Moraniibacteriota bacterium
TTTTTTAACTCTAGCTAAATTTTAACATTTTTGCTTAAAAAGCAACAGGTCTAATATTAACCACACCATTCTTTATTGACACAAAGCAACCAAATCCTTGTCATTCCCGCGAAGGCGGGAATCCAGTCTCAAGGTTTTGTCTAAAACATGAATCTTTCTGGTTAGGTTTGTTTTTGTTAAATCGAGTTTGTTGTCTCGCTTGCTGAAACTATCAACACAGATGACCCACATTTTCTTTCTTAGTTCTTACACTAGATCCCCGCCGGAGTTTATCCTCGTGAAGACGCGGGCGAAGATGACACTAATAATAATTCTACTGCTTTTTATCTCCTTTTGCAAAAACAACTCCCTTTATTGCTCCGCTTTCCTTCCCTAGTGTCCCTTTTTCTTCACCATTAAGCTTAATGTAAGTTGCATTTGCCTGTCCGGAACTAATAGTAATTTTATCATGAGCACTAAATTTTTGTACAGCACCAGCAAGGACTGTCCCGCTAAAAATCAAATTGCCATCCGCTTCAGCACTAATCCAAACTGGTCCTGGATCAACTCTGAGCTCAATTTGAACAGCCATGTCATCCATCTGCAAGACATCCTGACCAGATGAGTCATTGGTCATTCCCTCTTCTTTTTGCGAATCAGCGCTTTCGTCAACATATTTTGATTGTACTGTAATATTTTCTGCCGCCTCCTTCTGGAATTTATTCACCGCCCTCACATGTATAACATTTATCCCTGATTGCAAGGAAATATCTTCTCTAAATTTACCATCGTCGTCAACTAAAACAAGCTGGTCATTAATAAAAACTCGCGCGTCTTTATCGGTTTTCCCTTCAAGTAGGACAGTCTTACTATCTACCTGAGAATTTGAACCAGGATTAAGAATAATCAAACGTGGAGTATCAGTGAGTGATCCAGCTTCTCTGTAGAGATAGAAAAATACGCCCAGCACAAGGATACCAACAAAAAATAGTACTATCTTTTTTGGTGTAAAAACAAAGGCAGAAATATTGAGCGGCTTTATCTTGGATTTTTTCTGATCAGGATTCTTGCTTTTTTCAAGATTTTTTTTTATACCCTTTTCTTTTTCGAAAAGCTTCACAAGACTTCTCTCGTCAACACCCAAAAAATCACCATAACTCTTCAAAAATCCGCGCACATAGACATCCGCAGGAAGTTCATCATATCTTCCCTCTTCTAGATGTTGCAAATATTCCACCCGGATTTTTGTAACACGCGATACCTCATTGAGAGCAATCCGCTTATCGCTGCGCAGCTTACGCAGCTTCTCACCAAGCGTCAGAGTGCCAACTTTTCTTTTTGTAAAGCCATTAGTCATATACTACAAAATACAAAAAATTACAAAAATACAAAAACAATCCTCCCCCGATCTAACCTCGGTTTAGTTCTTTTTATGTTCTTTTATTTTTGTATTTTTGTATAAATTCGTACTTTCGTAGTAACTACATCTCCCATTTGTCTCGCTTTTCTTGATCACTTGCATCATCATTATAGACCGTTCCAACTTCTTCGGGAAGCCCATAGATTTCTCTCGGCTTAGCGCCGTCAGACGGACCGACGACACCCTTCTCCTCTAGGATATCCAGCAGTCTCGCTGCCCGCGCATAACCCACACGCAAACGTCTCTGCAAAAAAGATGCAGAAGCCTTCTTAGACTGCAAGATTTCTTTTTTTGCAGCTTCATACAAATCATCATTGTTCTCATCATTGAAACCGTTAAAATTATCCAGCTCAGTTGCTGTGGACACGGATTTTCCCGCCGTGATTTCTTCCGCATCATCTTCGGTTATATCCTTGCTTTCGTTTTCTTCTTTAATAAAATTCACAATCTCTTTCACCTCTCTTTCCGTCACAAAGACACCTTGAATTCTTTGTGGTTTTGGAGAATTTGCACTCAGATAGAGTGAGTCACCATTGCCTAAAAGTTTTTCTGCCCCAGCCATGTCCAAAATGGTACGCGAATCAATTTGCGTTGCCACTTGAAAAGAAATTCTTGTTGTAATATTGGCTTTAATAAGCCCAGTAATCACTTCCACCGAAGGACGCTGAGTTGAAACAATCAAATGAATTCCCACCGCACGCGCCATCTGAGCAATTCGCACAATCGCACCTTCCACTTCTTTACCATGGCTACCCATAAGATCCGCCAACTCATCAATAACAATTACAATATAAGGGATATTCACATAATCCTCCTCGCTCACCTCGCCAGTTTCTGCGTCAACCAACTTTCTTTTCTCACCTCTCTTGAGCTTTTCCTTAAATGAAATTATATCTCGCACACCTGCTTCTTGAAATAGTTTGTACCGTTTCTCCATTTCACTGACCGCCCATTTCAGAGTATTAACAACCTTAGCATTCTCCACAATTACTGGAGTAAGCAGATGTGCGATACCATTATAGAGAGACAGCTCCACTCTTTTCGGATCAACCATGATAAATTTCAGCTCTTCGGGAGAGTTTTGATACAAAAGCATCGTGATAATGGAATTGACACAAACCGACTTCCCCGTTCCCGTTGCACCAGCAACCATAAGGTGTGGCATCTTATCCAAGCTACCAAAAATATAATTACCACTCACATCTTCACCCAGCGCAATGCTCAGATTAGACTTTCTATTCTTAAAGTCCTTGCTTTCCAAAATTGACCGCAAGCGCACGAAAGAAGAACTTTTATTTGGGACTTCAATACCTATAAGAGATTTTCCTGGAATTGGCGCTTCAATCCGAATCGGAGCAGCCAAGGCCAAGGAAAGATCGTTTTGTAGAGCCAATATTTTAGCAATCTTGACGCCGACTGCTGGACGAAAACTATATTGCGTCACGGAAGGACCAGTCTTAATCTCGCCTCTTTCAACTTCAATTCCAAAATTACGTAAGGCATCCTCAATCAATTGCGCGTTCAAATCCACATCACCTCCCTTTGCCACGCCAGTCGCTTTTTCCAAGATATCCAATGGTGGAAATTTCCACTTCAACGCTCTCGCCTTTTTCTTTATCAAATGGCTAGAATTTTCATCTGATAATGTTTTTTTAGAAAAGAAAGAATCTCCTTCCTCTTCATCATCAGCTAGCTCAGCTGAGATAAATTGATCTCGCCCTTCGACGAATTTTATCTTCGCGATATTCTCTTTTGCCAACATCTCTGTTTCCTCCTGCGCCGACTGCTCATCCGTTGCACTTTCTATTTTTTCGAAAGCATCCTCACTTTCCAAATCATGCTCCATCTCAACGTTGGAACTCATAATCTCGTTTTCAACGTCCTCCTTTTTAATCCCTCTAAAACGCTCAATAAAGCTAATAATAGAAAATTCGAAAGCCGTAATTACGCCCAATAAAAGAAGTGCCGTGATGACTACTAGACTGCCAGCATTACCTAAATATTTTATGGAAAAATAGGCTACGGAATAACCAACATAGCCACCACCTCTCCCAGCCTCAGCAACGGCCTGCATCTTAGAAGGATCAAAAAACCAATGAAAGAGTCCGGTTATGCTTACAAAAACAACAAAAAGGCCCGCTAATTTTGTAACATAAAAAATTGTTTCCTTTCTAAGAAATAATACAACACCTGCCAGAACCAAAAAGAGCGGAAAAATCAACTTCGCCCAACCAATCGCTTGTCCGATTAATCTATTTAAAAATTCACCAACTACACCAGCATACCCAAGGAAACCCAAGGCCGTCAAAACAGCCAAAGTAAACAATATTACTCCAGCCACATTTCTTCTGACGTCCGAGGAAAGAGAAAAGTCGAATTTGCTTTTTGGCTCATCGCCAGTCTCATTTTCTTTTATTTTTTTCCCATTTGAACTATTTTCTTTTTGTTCGTTTTTTCTTCGTCCCATAAAACTAGTTTAACACAGATTTGAAAAATATAAAAAGCCTCTTTTGGAAAGGCTTTTTATGATAACTTTCTCCACTTTTTAAAAAAATCCAGTATTAAATAAGAAAGTAATTGTTAGCGCTGGCATTAAAGCCAGGAGGATTGCGAAATTCATCGTTTCCGACTCCTGATGCTCAGCCAATCTGGCCTCGCAATCTGGACATTCGCATTTTTTTTCGAGCTGTTCCATATTTTTGTTTTTGTCCAAGCTCGAGAATTAAACTCCCGATCACTTGGATTTTTATATAAATAAAAAGAAAGCGGGCTCACCCGCTCTCTTTATTACCTTTATAGTATACACCATCTAAATGGAAAAGTCAAGCAACCTTCAATTATCTATTCATTCCTAATATATTCTTCGCTTCTTTGGATAAATCGCTTGGATTAATCCGTGTTTTGACGAAAAAAGCTTGTATGCCCATTTGTTCCACGCGCTTTTGCGTTTCCTCATCAACTGACGCAGAGAGAACAAAAATTGGGATATTCTTAGTTTTTTCCTCCATTTTCAGTTTTGCCACCACTTCTTCTCCATTCATAACTGGCATCATCATGTCAATGATGAACAAATCAAAATCTTCACGCATCGCTTCTTTAATTCCCCAATCGCCGTTTTTTGCCGCAGAAACAGCAAAACCATCTTGTTTCAATTTTCCCCCAAACATTTCAATAAAAACATCCTGGTCCTCAATGATCAGAATCTTTTTGCTCTCAGTTTTCTTTGTTTTATTTTCCATAGCATTTTCAATCAAGAAATTTACTATGCTGCTCCAACCCCTCCTCCCTTATAATGAAAATATAGCAAATATCAAAGTTTAACGCAAGCAGCTATTTCCCTAGAAAAAATTGCTTTTATCCCACAGCTAACCTAAAATTGATTTAGATTACTATTTTACGCGTTTGATAAGGAATTGTTCGCGCATACAGCTTATTTAGCGAAAAGAGCTCTTGGTAAGCCAGCGACAGACTGACCAAGATGAAAAAGTGTAGCTTTCGATAATAATCGGTTGGCAAATGCGTAAGTCCTGTGGATATTGACCTCTTAATCTAAATAATCATGGAACGACTAATTCTCGTCAACGAGCATGATGAACCAATTGGTTTTCAAGAAAAATTAAAAGCACACGAGCTCGGACAATTACACAGAGCCTTTTCAATTTTCATCTTCAATCAATTGGGTCAACTATTAATCCAAAGAAGAGCTTTGAAGAAATACCATTGTGGCGGACTATGGAGCAACACTTGTTGCGGACACCCAAGACCCAATGAAGATCTGGAAAAAGCAGCTCATCGCAGACTCGCAGAAGAGCTGGGCTTTGATTGTCCTCTCTGGAAAGCTTTCGAATTTACCTATAAGATTAAATTTGAAAATGAGCTTTGGGAAAATGAATATGTCCATGTCATCTTTGGTCAATACACAAAATCGCCAAAACTCAATCCTGAAGAAGTATCTGACTGGAAATGGATCAATTTATCAATTCTCAAAAAGGAAATTCAAGCTAACCCCGAAAAATTCACTTACTGGCTCGAAAAAGAAT
>JBAXPY010000066.1:0-5425 GCA_037132035.1 Candidatus Moraniibacteriota bacterium
AAATAGGATCGATCCCGAAAAAATACTAAATGACAAATAGCTCAGATAGCCAAAGACCCCCAATGACCCGAAAATAATAAAAACTTTTCGCTCTAGCCAGACAGAAGTTACGATAAGAAAAACATTTGATAGGCAATAGGAAAATTTGCTCAATTCACTAGAACTATCCAAAAGAAATGTCAGTCCACCCCAAAAAGTCAACATGCCAAATAGATAGCCCCAAAATGCGTAATCATCCTTTGTTTTCCTGTCAATAAAATAGGTAACAACTATCATGGCAAGGCCAAAAAACACAGATACCAATCTATTGTCAATTTCAGCTGACCTGAGTAGCAAAGGAACACTATCTATTGAAAGATACCAAAGTGAAAAAGCAATCGGTGCAGTGAGAAATGGGAATTTCACGAATTTTAGCATTATCAAGCCCACAGCAACTGTTGCAAGTTCCATAATAATCCAGCTTCCCTGTATCCAGATATTATAACCCCGAAAATCTGTCGGCGCATCTGCTGGCCAAATGCCAGTAAACTTTTGAATACCATAAACCACAAGTGGAGTCATGCAAGTTGCCATGACAAAAAATAGTCCGCCAGGAATTTTCAAATTCTTCCCAAACCACAAATAGCGTCCAAGCAGCACAAAAATAATCGCATAGGTCAACGCAATTAGCGTTATCCCCAATCCTCCAAAACTTTCCCAGCCCAAGGTCATAAACCAGCCCATGGCAGAAATCACAATCATCGCTCCAAAATAATAGGCTACGTTTATAAAAGTAAAGCTTGATTGATTTGCCAAGTCTTTCTCTGCAGAATTCAAAAACATCTCGACTTGCTCCTTGGTGAAGATCTTTGCCTCCACTGCTCGCTCCAAGTCTTCTTTTGAAAAGTTTTGCATAAGCATATTTTATAATATATTAATTTATTAGAACTAGGTGGTTCAGGTCAGAAGACACTAAACCGACGAAGAATTCCATTTTTTTTAAAACTTCCAAAAATATATTGTTCTTGGCCCCTTGCTAACTTCTGGGCCAGACCTTGGAATTTTGATAATCTTTTCTGGCTTAACATTTAAAGTCCAATCGCCAATAAGTTCCTCGTCTATCATATGATGAGCTGGAAAGTTTCTACTGTCTCTTGGACAGTCCCACATGTATGGAAAACTAAGTATGGCCATTTTTGATACCCGCATTACTTCTTGGAAAGCTCTGCTTTGTTTATTATCAAGATGTTCCCATACTTGAAGAGCAATAAGTAAATCGTATTGTTTATCTTTTATCGGCCAAAGTTTTTCTGTCGCATCATGTAAATATTCTTTTTGCAATAATTCATTTTTCGGCCTGCCTCACATATCATCTTCTGACTTTAGCATAACATCACAATTTTTGACAATTGGTTTTTGGGCAGGACCTATTTCCAAGACAGATTAAAAGTTTTTGTTTTGCCTTTAGGCAAAACTGATTATTTGGGACTATTTTTTGAAATTCGCCTTCTTCCATGTTTCTTCTGGATCAGGGATTGCATTATATTGATCCGTGAAATTATTATATTGTTCTTCGGATATCGTTAGTTTTTTTGAACCATCAGCAGAAAAGTAGCTATAAGTATTATCAAAATTTTTTTGCGCGGTCTCAATAATACGTTTCAATGGTTCTCTTTTTTCTCTATATCCTGAAGCATAATGTGCAACGCCATCTAGATTATAGCCATGATAATCCATATTTCTATCGGATTTCATTTTTTTGTACTCTTCTCTTTGTCGCATTGATTCATAGAATCTTTTAGCATCATCAACGGAAGCAAAATTAGCAACAAAACGGGTCGTCTCGCTGTCTTGCTGCAAGTCTACCTGATGTGTTTTTTGGACATCAAGATGTTTAAACGCAACAGGAATTTTTTCGTTTTTAGCAACTTGAAAAGATAAATCGCGCAATTCTTCCATATTGCCCAAGGAAATGTCAAAGTAAATTCTTTCCTTGCCCCATTCCAATTTTCCAGACTCCTTCAATTTTTTAGCTGCTGTGTTTCCGTACTCATACCAAAAAACTCCAATATCCGTTTCTCCGTTTTTAACTTTAAATTCCTCAAAATCTTTATCTTCCAATCCTTCGTAATTTTGTCGCTGATTTTGTTCGAGTAAAACCAAGCTGTCTCCCTGGACTTCTTGCTTTGGAATGCCAAATTCTTCTCGAATAGTATTTGCCTTTTCCTGATCGATGATTTTTCTTTTGCCATCCAAAACACCAAATGACAATCTCTGGGCGAGATTATTGTAAACGCTACGATCAATATCTTTGGAAAAATCAAAAGAAAAAGGTTTATCGGGGTTATCTTTTTTAAATTCTTCGTAACTTATTTTAAGCTTTCCAAGTACAAAAGATTCTTCGGAAGACAAACCATTGAATTCTCTTTTGCCTTGGATAAACTCATTCAAAATTTTCGCCGCATCTTTTTGAGCATTAGGAAATTCTGTTTTTTGTTCATCGGGTAAACTGGAATATTGTTGTTTTAATTCCACTTCCTTTTGGTCTTCTTTGTTCTGTTTCAATCTTTTGATTTCATCCAATGCAGATTGTCGTCTTTCGATTTCTGAAATATTTTTTTCTTCATCAACATAAATTGGATTTTGCCAATGCTCTTCCACAACCTCACTCGGCATGTCTTTATATTGCGGAGGAATCACGCTTGGTTTTTTATTTAAGTTTTCTATAGGAAAAACTTCTCGATTTAAGTTTTGTTGTTGATCTGGTGATTTCATAAAAATTTTCAATTAGTCCGCCAAAAACAAATCTGGGTTTCTTTTGATATTTTCAACCCTTCTTTTAAAAGATTCTACAGCTCCAGTATCTGCAGCTTCATCTGGGCGGCCTAGGTCTGGAAGATTTTCGGCAATTATGTTCCACGCTTCCTTAAGAGCTTCTATTCCAAGCGACCGACCATAATGTAATTCTATTGTTTTGGCAGAAATTTTAATCGTGAGTCCTTTTTCATCCAACAGTCTTTCTGCTTCCGGCGATAATGTAAAATCGACTGGCAGTTCTCGGGCGAAACCGACCAGCTGTTTTTCCGGGCCATAGAATCCGGATTCGTTGGTATTATATCCTTTTTTCCGAAGAGTCGTGACAGCCTCAAAAACCTGCGGCTCTAATTCTTCTTTAAAAACTCCCATCTTCCACTCTTCTTCAGATGGTTCAGGATCGGAAATTATCCTTTCTTTAAATCTTTGCCTAATCTCCATAAGCGTTCCTTTGCGCAATTTTGCCATTTCGCTATATATATTGACTTGCTCCAGACTAAGGCTATGAAAACTCCTCAATCTTTCCAGATCTTCCGCGGAATCGCTTTCTAATATTCGCTCTATTGTATCATCATCCTCTAAATTCTCATGGCTATTTTCTTCTTCTCCATCTTCTTTACCCCTATTAGGAATACCCAGCCGATCTTCAATTTTTCTTATTTCTGCTTCGTCAATTTTTTGATGAGCAACTCTTTGCGCTATTAGCCCGTCACTTTCAGGTTCCATCGCAAAAGCAGAGACGGCATGTTCCGTTGTAGAAGGCTGAGCAATTTTCTCTTTATCAATTGACTCACTTGCCTCTGTGCGATTTGGATTTTCAGCTGGATTTTGCATAATTTTTAGATTGTATAGTTTTAAAAAATAAAATAGCCCCAAATAATCCCGCCGTAGGCGGAGGGGAAATCACGTCCTATAAAAATATATTGAGTGATTTTCCCGTAGCCAGATATGCGTTGTTAGGCGATGAAACTAAAAATTTCCTTTCCTGACAAAAAAGAATTTTTGGCAAAGCTACTTACAGCTACCAGAAATCTTACAGCCATCGTTGGCATTGCAAATTGCATTTTGCGGTCCATTACAATCAGCAAATCCTTTGCAATTGATAGTGATGTCCCAGTTTGATTCAGATCCATTTTTTACAATCCATTTTATGTCAGATGTATTCGGACCACAAATGTTTGTTATGGTTGGCCATGTATAGCTCTCGCTGCCCAGACTATTGAATGCACTGTCCCTTTCGCATACCTTGTCACCTCCATTTCCTGATAAAATTGGTTTATTATTATCGTTACAAATAATTAGAGATCCAAGAATGGAGTGCATCGCTGATTGTATACCAGCTTTCTTAGCTCCTAAGTCCACTTGTTCTGCACTTTTCCCTGTTTCATCCATTACAATTTTTTTCATTTCCTCTGGTGTTATTTTATGATCCAGTTGCTTGTCTGGACTTACTTGTGCTGGCTTTTGTGCAATAGGAGCTGGCGTTGTTGGCTGGGTTTGACTCACTGGCTGCTGTCCGCATCCAGCCAAAAAGACGACTCCAAGCAACACTGAACTTATTTCTAATACTTTTTTCATAATTTTTTTTAAATTAATTTAATCAAACCTATTTATATCATATGCCAAGTTATCGACCAGCGAAATTACCAAAAATTCTTTTCAAAATAGAGAGGAAATTTTTAGTTTTTTCAGCTAATGCGAAGTCCCGATGTACTCATTGGGATTTGGGCGTTGCGCCGTATAGCGTGAGTTGTGCGATGTGGCACGCGCGGAGGTTACGGAAAGTTTTGTTTTGAAATGATAGCCCATTCGCAGAGCTTCGCATTGTGGTGAAATGGAACAAGCGGAGCGCGTGACATTTCGCCACAACGTTTACGCATCATCTGAAGTTTTCATCCCGACTATTTAGGATAAACTTTTGATTTCAGACAATGCTTTGTTTAATTTTCTCCGCCTAAACCTTCATTAAAACCAAGGGATGAAAATTTGGGCGGAGGGAAAATCACATCCTTATGAAATATAATTGAGTGATTTTCCTGTAGCCAGATATGCGTTGTTATACGCTGTTTTGAAAAGACCCCTCCTTAATGTATTTAATTTTGGCGATTCATTTTTGGGGTTTTATTTTTTGCTCTGTTCTAGAAATCCATTCTTGAACCTCCTCTTTTTTGGGGTAAAAGTCTTCGCCATCTTGAATAAGTTGGCAATCCGTACATTCCATAGTTTCATTTCCTTGAGAATTTGTTATGTTTTCGCCAGCACAATTTGTGCATACAGGAAGATTACCACTTTCAATTTTTCTCAAAACTTCTTTGTAAATTTCTATATTTTCCTCAGGGCTTCTTTCTGGAGATAGCTTATTTTTTTCTGCTTTTGTAGGCTTAACAAATTCAGCCGTTCCTTCTTCTATTTCTTTTTTTGCCAATTTTTCAGGCATCGGCGCACCCATTCTGTCTATATTCATAATTTTAATGTTAAATTTATTAATACTTATCTATAAATTCCAGTTATACCTCGACCCCAAAAATGAATTGCCAAAATTATTTAAAAAATAAAAGGGGCTTTTCAAAATGGCGTATAATGCGAAGCTATGCGAAGTCCCGATGTACTCATTGGGATTTGGGCGTTGCGC
>JBAXPY010000067.1:0-5413 GCA_037132035.1 Candidatus Moraniibacteriota bacterium
TAACCACGATTCTATTATACCAGAAAAGTCGCGTTTTGTTTTGCGGTGGCTATAGTTCGGAAGTGAATCCTTGTGAACTGTCCTTCCCGGCAAGATGATAAAAAAAAGAATTGACAAAAATTCTTTTGCCATTTATATCAAAAATATTAATACTAACCGGGATATTATCCATAATACTCCTCCGAAGCCCTGGACTTATTTCGAATTCTTTTTTTGGCTTATTCATAAGACATTAATAGATACGATAACCTGATTTGGGCACGGCATGAATGAGCTCGGAATTATTGTTGAGTTTTTTCATCTTTGCTTTTAGGCGACTAATGGTTGCTGTGATTGTATTAGATATGTTTTCTTTTTCGCCCCAGACATTTTCACTTAACATCGTTCTGGTGCAAAAACGATTTTGATTTCTAATAAGATATTCTAACAGCTTGAATTCAGTCAATGTAATCTTCAATGATTTGTTGTTTATGGTCGCAGTTCGCGTAGCCAAATCAAGCACCAAGGAATCGACCTTGAGCTTTACTTCCGCTGATAATTTCTCTCGCCTTCCCAATGCTCGAACCCGAGCATTTAATTCTTCAAGTGAAAAGGGTTTAGTCATATAATCATCCGCCCCAATATTCAAACTCAAAACCTTGCTATCTAGATCACTCTTGGCTGTGAGCATCAGAATTTTCAAATCCAAGCCAATTTTGCGGATATGCCGACAAACCTCAAAACCATCCGTTCCAGGCAAAAAAACGTCCAAAATCGCCAGATCATAATCATAGATCTCCACTCTCTCTATCGCCTCTGCGCCATCATCAATGTGGTCAACAACATGACCACTTCGCTCCAATCCATTTTTGATGATTCTAGCAATTGCTGGCTCATCTTCCACAACAAGTATTTTCATATTTTTATGAAAATTATAGATACCTGCATTATAGCGTAAAGTCTGGTTAAAAAAAGGTTAAAATTCTATTCGACTTAAATCATAATTTTCAGCCCAGATAATGTTCAAGTGTAAAAATCCAATTCTCATCATTTCCCTCACCCTGATCCCTTGCCCTAATTTTTTCGTTCAAAAGCCATTGTAGATAGCCCCGATCACGCCTGGCAACATCAGCCACACTTACGCCAACATACTTCCCAAAGTTAAACCTCTTAACTAAAATTGGGCGAGAAGATATGTCTAGCATCTCTCCGATTAAAGCCACTTCATCCTTCCCATTGATCAACATTTTTTGGAAATAGTAATCAAACAATTTCTGGAGAACTCGAATATCTCCCAATGCATCATGCGCCGGGGCATCTAGCACTTCTAAGTCGTGGTAATAGCGCAAATACTGAAGAGCATATTTAGGAATCTCACCGCTGACATCAAAATATTGCGCCAGCTTGAAAGTATCAATCATTAATTTTGGTTCCAAATTTTCCCGCCTAAGCATTTCTGCATCAAACCCAACATTGTGCGCCACTAAAATATGTTCTCCGGAAAAAATTTCTGCTAAATGTTTTTGCATCTCTGAACTAATGAAAGGCTCCTTGTCAGCCACCATTCTATTGGTAATATGCGCCACAGCCATCGCATCAATACCAATAGGAACAGGCGGTTTAAAGAGAGCTTCTTTTTCCAGTCCTTGAAATTTATACGCTACTTGGCATAAACGATCATCCGGTCCGATGCCAGTCGTTTCTGTATCTAAAAAAATTAAGTGTGATTTATTCATTGTTTTTCGAAAGTTATTACTTACTTGTAACCTCATCTATTATGCCACATTATTTCTCAGTAGCAAATCAAAATAAAAAAATCCCAAACAACTCAGGATTTTCCTTATTCGTAGCCTCAAGGGGAATCGCTCTTCATCCGTCTTTCGACGTGCCTACGGCACATGCCTCACTCCTCCCTCAGAGCCTGGGTTTTCAAAAACGCGAAGCAGTTCGCCTTATTGAAATACCCGTCCGACTCTATAAAAAATTATAGACCAAAAAAACTCTTTGATTATAGCTGCCTTTGAAAATGTAGCCTCAAGGGGAATCGGACCCCTGTTTCCAGGATGAGAACCTGATGTCCTAGCCGCTAGACGATGAGGCCAAAATATCCAAAACTTAGTTTATCAGTAATTGGAAAAATTATCAAGTGAGTGACTCAATCTACTGGATTATCTTTCCGCCCTTTCCTACCTGATCAATTTTTACAGAAAGCATCTTCGACATTCCATCTTCTCCCATTGTAACGCCATAAAGCAAGGATGCTTGACGCATTGTTTCGCGATTATGTGTAATAATCACAAATTGTGTGGAATCGGAAAGCTCTTGGATAATCCGACCAAAACGCTTTGAATTTGCTTCGTCAAGCGCCGCCTCCACTTCATCGAGAATTGAAAAAGGAGGTGGATTATGAGCAATTATGGCAAAAAGTAAAGCTAGCGAAGTAAGTGAACGCTCTCCACCAGAAAGCATCGCAAGGCTCGCTATTTTTTTGCCCGCAGGACACGCTGAGATATCAATACCAATTTCGTCCTTATCATCCTCATCCTCCGTAACAGCCTCATTTTCAACTTCGCCGTCCTGCTCATTAACCTCACCATTCTCGATTGAATCATCCTTCGTTCTGCGCGTTTTTATCTTAACCTTAGTCAGATGAGCGTCTCCACCACCAAAAATAATGCGAAAATATTTAGAAAACTCTCTATTAATTTCGTCAAAAGTCTCATGAAACTTCTCATTAACTTTTTTCTCCATCTCTTTGATCACTTCCCGAAGTGACACCAATGCATTTTCCAGATCGGCAGATTCAGTCGTCAAAAACTGAAAACGCTTTTCAGTTTCATCATATTCAGTCACGACCAATGGATCTATTCCACCGATTTGCTCCATTTGAAATTTCAACTTAGCAATATCTCTTTCTAACGAAAATTGATCAACAACCTCTAATGTTATAGCCAAAAGTGCTACGTCCATCTTTAACTCTTCCAAAATACGCGCTCGCAAATCTTCTTCCCGCACTTCAATCTTCGCTAGCGAAATTTTAAAATCATTGTACCGATCCTTGAAAGAATTGGCCTCCTCCTGTTTTAAGCGAAGCTCGCGCTCTATCTGAAAAAATTGCTGACGTTTATTGCGGTCTAGCGCAATTTCTGCTTGAATTTCTTCGACTATTTTTCGCAAATCCTGCTCGAGCACACTGATTTCCTCACGTACGCGAAGCAACCTTGCTCGAAGATCAATAATCGCCTGAGAATCGACAGGCACTGCCACCCTAACTGGTCTTATTTCCACTTTTTTCTCTGGAATAGGAGAATCTTTTTTGCCTTTTTCAATGTCCCCCTTGAGTTCAGTTAACTTTATCTGAATTTTTCGAGCCAATTCTCGCACAACCTCAAGGTCATTCAAATCCTTGGCTGCGTTCAACTTTTGCACCAATGTTTCCTGATCACGCCGAATCTCCTCCAAATTTCCCTTAACATAACTGAGATCCACTGGTTGACTTTGAATCTTAATTTCTTCAATTATTTGAATGCTTTTTTGCTTTTCCTTTTCAAGCTCAATCCGTCCTTCGGAAATAATCAACTCACGCTCCAAGTCATTTAGACTGCTCCGCTTTTCTCTTTGCAATTTTTCCAATTCTTGCAAAGCCTCATTCGTTTTTTCTTCTTTAGAACGTCGATTCACTTCATCTACAAGCTTATCAGCTTCCCGCTGAATATTATTCATCTTCGCTCCCAAAGCGTCCTTCTCTTCATTCAGATTAATCTTATCAGCATTAAATTTATTCCAAAGGTAGGTATAGAGTTTCGTTTGTTTTTCTCTCAATTCCTTAGCGACAATCTCTCCTTGCGCCGCTTTTTCTGCTTGACGCTTAAGCACCTTCAGATGCGGTCTTATCTCTTCAATAATTTCCCCCACTCGCACCAAATTTATCTTCGTTGTTTCCAATTTTCGGAGTGATCGTTCTTTTTTGATTTGGTATTGCTTCGCTCCCGCCGCTTCCTCAATCACAAATCGACGTTCGAACGGCGTCGCATTAAGCACTGAGTCTGCCATGCCCTGATTGATGATGGCGTGACTTTCTTTGCCCACACCGGCCTTAGCCAAAATGTCCACAATGTCTTGCAATCTCACTCTCGAACCATTGACCAAGTATTCACTTTCACCACTACGAAAAATTTTACGGGTAATCGCCACTTCATCGAATTCCAAAGGTAGTCTTTTTTCACTATTATCGAAATATAGTGTCACTTGCGCACTGCCCAATTTGGCCTTTTTTCCTGATCCGGCAAAAATAATATCTTCCGATTTTTTGCTCCGCAGATTCTTCATTGACTGCTCCCCAATCACCCAACGCATAGCATCAGCAATATTCGATTTTCCTGAACCATTCGGCCCGACAATAGCAGTTATCCCACGAACAGCGCCATCCACTGGAGACGATGAAAAATCCAGCACTGTTTTTGTTGCGAATGACTTAAATCCATTAATTTCCAATTTTTTCAAAAACATCCTGTCATGAAGTATGAAACATAAAACACGAAACAAAAAGGCTTGAGCCTAATTCGTCCTATGTTATATGCTTCATGTTATATGTTACATGTTATGCTGCATGTATTCTCATTCTACAACACTTTTGAAAATAAATAAACCCGAAGTCATAATTAAACAAAAACACTAGATTACTCTGGTGTTTTTGCTCTATCTTTTCTCTAAATATCAAAGTCTCGACTATTTTTTTTTCTCTACTGCCTGTGCTCTTGTAACAAAAATCATTAAGACGTTTTTAGTTGTTTTATCATATGTCACATTGACTAAATCACCCTTCTTTAAATCAGCCATCTGACCAGCAGTTGGCTGATCTGTACTTGTGGTAATTATAACCGGCGTGGAGCCATTAATATTAACCACGGTTGATTCTTTGGGAGTTTTGATAGTAAGAGTCTTCTCGGCGATAACTTCTACACTACCCGAAACATCCACCCTAGCATTCTCATTAACTTTCGTCGCTTCTTGACCAAACATATTGTTTTTGACAATTGTATTTTGGTCAACTGGATTTTTTGCCACACTCTTATCTCGAATGCTTTTGGCTATAATAAATATTCCACCAAAAAGAACAACGAGCGCGAAAATAAGAATAATTGTTTTTTTTGTATTCATACTTTTTATTTATTATAAATTAATTTATTATTTATCTATTTTTCTTGCCATTGACCAGAACTACAAGGACAGGTTTTTGAAGGACAGGTTATCCCTGCGCAGTCTCCTGAACAATTAGCAACACAAGTACTCAATAATGTCTCGCAAACTCCCACCGTACATGATGGAACTGAACAAGAATGCCCATGTGCGCAACTCGTCGTGCAAACACCACCGCTTAAAGTAAATCCGGCTTTGCAAACATGTTCACATTTAGTCGGCGTGCAAGCTGGAA
>JBAXPY010000068.1:0-5368 GCA_037132035.1 Candidatus Moraniibacteriota bacterium
CGCTAATCAATTTTTAATCTCAGAATTAGTGTCTAAAGAAATGGGTACTTGACACAAACCTATATAAGACCAATTTTAATAGGTATAAATATGGCTTGTATTCTCTGGTTTACATTGATAAATGTTTATTAAATAGGTTCCAACTTCATCCCATAGCCTCAACAAAAAGTCAACCTTTCAATTAGGCTGTTTTTTTATTTTCTAAAAACCCCGCCATTGTCATTCCCGTGAAAACGGGAATCCAGTCTTGCATCATTAAGTTTCCACACTAGATTCCCGTTTTCACAGGAATGACAGAAAAAAGAAGAATTTTAACCAAAACTTATCTTTGCTTTTTTTGGACAAAAACCCTTCTTCCAACAAGGCTAGTTTTATGTAATGATATAATCAATGGGTTAATTAATCCCCTATGCATTACAAAAATAAAATCTTCGAGGAAAAAGAATTGCGCGGTGAGCATTTTTCTGATTGTCAGTTTTCGGCTTGCTCTTTCCCTAGAATTAATCTCAAGTTCACCACTTTTAGCGGTTGCACTTTTGACGCCTGCGACCTGTCTTCCATCAACTGCGAAAGCACCGGTTTTTCCCACTGCACTTTTCCGGAAAGCAAACTGAGCAACCTGAACTTTTTGGCCGTCAAATTCACTGATTGTGATTTCTCGGGCGCTATCATGCAAAATTGTGTCTTTGAAAAACGCCAAGTGACAAATAATTTTCCAGCCAAGAAATTCTCACTCGTCTCTTGCAAATTCGAAGAAACCGATTTATCCGGCAGTGTCTTTTTTCTTTGTGACTTGACCGGAGTCAGCTTCAAAAACTCCAAACTGGAAAAAGCCGGATTTGAAAAATGCCTCCTCAAAAAAGCCGACTTTACCGGCGCAGCCATCGGTGGCACGCATTTTATGGACTGCGCAATCGAAAAAACGATCCTAGATTTTCAAGGTTTCATTCATTTTGGAAATTCCCATGGGTTTGAGTTAGGTAGCTGAGAAAACAAAAGAACCTGAGGATCGGTTATGATCTCCAGGTTCTCACTTCATTAGCCGGCCGAATTTTACAATATTTGGCTCGCCAATTCGGACAATTCCGAGCGTTCCCCTTTTTCCAGATTGATGTGGGCGTAGAGTTTTTGCCCGTACATTTTTTCAATCAGATAACTGAGCCCGTTGGACTGAGTGTTTAGATAGGGATGATCGATCTGGAAAATGTCGCCCGTAAATACCACCTTTGTATTCTCACCCGCTCGGGTGATAATGGTTTTGACTTCGTGAGGCGTCAGGTTCTGAGCCTCATCAACGATAAAGTAGATATTCACCAAACTGCGTCCGCGTATGTACGCCAGAGCGGATATGACCAGTTTGTTTTCGGTCAACAATTTACTGATGTCATCCCGTGAGGAGTCGGTTTTGCCGAAATGAGACTTGATGACACTTAGATTATCAAACAAGGGCTGCATGTACGGATCAAGCTTGGATTGAATATCCCCCGGAAGATAGCCAATATCCTTATTGCTAAGTGGCACAATGGGTCTGGCCAGAAAAATCTGGCGGTAATTCTTTTTGCGTTGGAGTGCGGCGGCCAAAGCCAGGAGGGTTTTCCCAGTGCCAGCTTTTCCGCTGAGCGTCACCAGCTTAATACTGTCATTGGTTAGGGCGTCCAGTGCGAATGTTTGCTCCGCATTGCGTGGCATAATACCGAAAGCTGGATTCTTATCAACCCGACGGATTCTTTGGATAGAAGCATCATACACAGCCAGAGCGGAGTTGTTGCCATTCCTAATAACAAAGTATTCATTAGCCACAGGTTCTTTTTCTAATGGCAACATCGACGGATCTATTTCAAAAGGCTGTTCACGCAGTTTTTTCAGAACGTTTTCCGGAACATTTTCAACCAGGCACTTTCCGGTGTAAAGTTTTGTTGCATCCTTTATCTGGTCGCTTTTGTAATCCTGAGCCACTAGGCCAATAGATTTTGCCTTGATGCGAAGGTTAACATCTTTGGTAACGAGAATAACTTGAATGGATAAATTATCCTTGGCTTCATAGTAGGCAATGTTGAGAATGTGATGGTCAGGTCGGGATTCCGAAAAGCTCAAAACGAGATCCTCATGAAATTTCCTGTCCAGTCTGACTGAAATTTTGCCCAGACCAGGTCCAATCGACACTCCGCCATTGAATAAATGTTCCCCGCACAAAAGATCTAATGTACGGACAAATTCGCGGGCATGAAAGTTGAGGATTTCACTGCCTTTTTTAAACTGATCGAGTTCTTCAAGAACTGTGATCGGGATGATGACATTGCTTTCTCTAAAATGATAAATGCAGGCGCTGTCATGAAGAATGACGTTGGTGTCAAGAATGACCGTGGTTTTCTTTTTTCGTGGCATTCTTTGGGTCCTTTCTTTTTTGTTGTTAAATAACGAAAAAATCCACCTCCTTACAAAATCGGATTTGGATTTCAATAAACTGTCCCCTTGCCTCTAAACTAGCACACTAATGGGAAAAAGCAAGAAAATGAATTATTGACAAAATCCCCTCAGAATGCTTCAATTAAGTACTTAGCTCTTTTCACTAATCAATAGAAAATTTCTATACTTATGCTAACTTCAACAAGCAAGGAGGATGCCACTCATGAAAAAAATTGGACTAGCTTTCGCAGTTGTTTTTTTGGTCTTTCTATTGATATCCCCCGCCAAGGCAGGAGGAGGCGATCCAGAAAGATGCTTCGAACTTCTTAGTATAAAAGGTCCAACGCTTTTGGAAATTGACGAAGCCATGGATGTTTGTAGGGGCGTCCTATCCCCTGTTCGCTATGCAATTTTCGAGGCGATAGCAGAAGATTTTTTTGAAAAAACCCTCCGCGAAGCAAGGGCATATGCCGTGGGAAAAGCCACCAAGGAAACCCAATCAAAGCTGGTTAAGCCCTAAATAGCCAACACACCTAAATAGCAAAACGTAACACCGCCCACCCAAATTCAAAAGAAAACAGGGTGTGGCGGTTTTCTTTTTGCCTTTTTTTGGACAAAAAGCAAATAAAATCCTATTATTTAGTTATTCTAAAAAAATAATTAAATAATAAAAATTAGAACTAACTATGGAAAAAATTTCCACACCCCAAAAGCCCAAAGAAGACTCATCCTATGCTTTTTTTGACAAGCACGCGAAAGAATATGTAGAACTGCAACGCGAATTCTATTCGGATGCTCCAGATACCGGAAGAATTTTCTTCAGAGAATCCTTGTTGGCCGGCATTGAAAAAAGGGCGATTGTTGACATTGGCTGTGGAGCCGGAGACGATTTGATTGCCTACAGAGAATTGGGAGCGAAAAATGTCATCGGCGTCGAACCATCTCTTGCGATGCTCAAAGAGCGAAAAGAATCCCTCAGTGAAAATCATCCCGACATACAACTGGTCGTTGGCGAATGGGAACACATTCCTCTAGCCGATGCAAGTGTTGACGCCGTAACGGCGCGCTATTCATTTCAAGTCTTGACTGATTTCAAAACGGCCTTCAAAGAAGTCGCTCGCGTTCTGAAAAAAGACGGACTATTTCTCATTGCCACGCCTCATCCGATGTACGACGCCAAGACCGCAAAAGCGCAAAATACCCAACCAGGAGAAAAAATAAAATTCCACATATTCGATGGAAAACTTGAAGTCAAAAATCCTCCCCACACCATGGAAGAATACATTTCAGAAGAATGCCTTGAGTATTTTATTGTGGAAGAAAACTCGCCCTATTCAATGTATGAAGATAAAAATGAAACGGATCCTACTGGACTGCTCCTGCGATTGAGGCGAAAATAATCTTTTCAAAATAAAAACCGTTGCAGATCATTTCTGATCCACAACGGCATATCCGTTCGCATTTATGCGAAACTTCATTCTTTAAAAAGCATTTTTCTTCCAATCCATATTCTGACCGGTGGGAGAAAAATAACTTCCAGTCCCTCTTCATTAAATATTTCAACAAGCGCCTCAGCAATCTGAGACTCATCAAAGATATCCGCTGCCAATGGAATTATTTCCAAAAAATTTTCAATAGGGATGTTTCCACACGCTGTCGCCCTATTATTCATTTTTGGAAGGAACGTGATCACCAGTGTCACCAGTGTGGCTATCTTTCTCACCGCCGCGCCAGTCTTTGTCCGAAACCTGTAATTATCTTTCACTTTTTCTTCAAATCCAGAAACTCTGATTTCCATAGTACCTCCCTATAAAGAAATATTTTTTACTGTTATCCAAATTGTTATTTTCGTATCGTCCGTAAGTCATTTAAAATGCTTGGGTTTGCTGCTTAGCCGGTTGAGCTTCTCTTTTTAAGCGATTCTTGATATTAACATTCAAGGTGACCGTTACCGCGACCTTACTTGACGCTCTCCAACTGAGAATTTGAACCCAGCAGAGATTGAATATTTCGTTCATCTTCTTGCTCCAATATTCTAAATTCTGTGGCCTTGGATTATCCATAAAAACATCAACATTAATAACAAGATGTTTTTCGCTCAGACAGAAAATGAGAATCTCTTTCGGAAAAGAAGGCTTTATACTTATAGCTGAGATGAGCATCTCACGAAGATCTTCAACCTTAGGTTTCAATGCACCAAGGGAGCAGCCATCGAGACTTTTACGTTCTTCCGTCATGATTTTCTCCTTTTGGCCGTAGCCCTTTTTTGCTCTCTCCTTAGAAAGAGACTGCTATTGGAGATCCTCAGGCCCCGATTTGGCGCCCATTGCGCCAGATAAATTGGGAATGAACTTCACGAAAATCTGTCATATTTAGGCATGCTTGTCAATGATGCATACCTAAATCTAATAACTCTTATTCCTTTTCAATCCTATTTGCCACATACACATTTTTATCCTCAACCATGCCTTTCTCGCAAACTAATTTGCCACTTTCGCTTGTGCAACTATCAACTGTCCTATAGCTGACCGCTTTTCCAGTTTGCGGTTCAATCAAAATTGAAACGACCGCGTGAAGTTCATTGTTTTTTCCCTCCGGCTCAACAATGCTAATTTGGCTATCAATCCCTTGTTTTTTAAGCTTTTTTTGCAGATCGCTAGAAAAATCCAAGCATTGATATTTGTTAGAATATGTCCCCTTTTTCACTTCTTCAAGAGAATCAACAAGACCGCTATATTGATTGAAGATGATCACTCTTCGCACCAAAACAACATTAATAGCCCCCAGAATAGCTATGATAGCCATGGATAGCCAAATAAATTTCAATTTTTCCGAATAATTTGATTCCACACAGTTTTTTTAGGATAACTGGCTACTATAGTGCGTTTTGAAGCGCCTGTCAATATGCCGCAGTACATCATCCAAAATCGAATGATGGCCCTAGTCGATTTATCATTTAAAA
>JBAXPY010000069.1:0-5144 GCA_037132035.1 Candidatus Moraniibacteriota bacterium
ACCGTAAGAGAGGGCAACATTAGGGTTTGATATATCATAAATGAATGAGTTCCCAATGCCTGGAGTCTCTGGAGAAGAGACTGTGTTATCTGCTGATTTTGATCTGATAAGATACGTATGGCCATCAGTCAAGGCCGACATAGTAAATGTCCAGTTGGTGGTTCCAGATGCATTTAGCCATTGCTCGGAAGTGGCAGTAGTAAAATTTGATCCGTTATACCAATGGGTTCCATCGGTAACGTCTTTGATCGAAACTTGGACGCCGGAGAGTGTCCCAACTGGTGACACGGCTGTTCCGGTGATAGTTGAGAACGTTGAATTTTTGTAGCTTCCATCTGAAGGAACAATGATAGCGGAGGTTGGGCTGAAGCCAATAATTGTGCCATTCGCTCCACTAATTGTAGCGCCACTGGCGGATATGTTCATGCCAGTAGCGCTATAGGTTAAATACTGGACTGCAATCATTCCACCTCCGCCACCAAGATAACTTCCTCCTCCACTAGCACCTCCCTTAGCTTGCAATATTCCATTATTTCCGGAAAAAGCTCCAGCATGTGCATCGATCCAAATTGATCCGCCCGATGGTCCTGACGCGCGACTAGTATGGTCCACTCCATTGGCTACTATTGTTCCGCTTATAACTGCATTTCCTACAACTAATTTTATCGCCCCTCCTCCAGCTCCCTGGCCTGGCTGATCATATGTCCCGCCACCAGATCCCGACAACACTGGAGCGGAAGGCGTATCATAGGTGGATCCACCACTTCCCACGACGCCACCCCCGCCCAATCCTCCATGCCCTGCTCCAATCGTATATGCGGCTGTAAGTGGAGCTCCAGGCCCCAGGCCCCCGACACTCCAATCGGGAGTGCGATATCCCGCACTCCAATACCCCTTCCCAGTGGCAGAAATTATCGCTGTTGAACTCAGGGTAAAAGTACCCGTAACATTTACAACTGGCTCTAAGTCATCGGTAGCATCCGTACATCCTGACGGAGTATTGACTGCAGTGCAAACAGTACTTTTTGCTACACCAGGTGAATAATAATTATTCGTTCCTCCGTAGTCGTCATTAACTGTTATCGTTATCCCAGGATCAATCGTAAGATTGGTAAAATTATATTGACCGCCGAGAGTTGGATCGCCGGCATACCAATTCATATTATGAGAAATATGAGTTATGCTTGTGCAATTTGAACCGTTATTATTTATCGTTCCGTCCATGCCTCCGTCACAACCAGAGCCACTGCAGGTTGCGCCAATAGCGCTCATTGTTCCAGTGAAAATACAAGCATTTGTAAATGCGATTCTTCCACCACCGCCACTATCGGAGTAGCTAGCAAAAGGACTATCTGCTGATATGACACCTGTCCCATTTTGTGAATCCGTAATAAGATTCGCATTGAGTAATATCGAACCTCCTGATGCTCCAGCACCGCCTCCGTTCGCTCGAATGGTTCCATCAACTGTCAGTGTTCCGGTTGCTTCAATATCTATCGCTCCGCCACCAACCGTTCCATAGCCACCCGAACCAAGATTAATGGGATTAATCCGGCTTCCGTAAGTAGAGGTGTAGCTATTCACCGATCCCCTTCCTCCATAACTAGCTCCAACACCATTTGCGCCTTTGCCAGGACCACGCAAACTTGCATAGCCTCCTCCATTAGCATCAATAAACGCCGAGGTGCCCACAGTAACATTTACCGCATTAATACGCACACCCACTCCAGTCAAATCATCAACGGTGATATTTCTCCCCCGGATAACTATCTTTGAAGCGGTAGAATCGCCACCCACGATTACATTTCCCGCCACATTCACAATCACACCACCCTGAATCGTCAGCGTTGCTCCACCCGTAACTGAAATACTATCAAAAACACAACCGGAGTTAGTGGCACCACCATCATAATTGCAATCCGTTGCGTTTACATAATTGATTGTATGTGCACCGCTGGTAATTGTCAGTGGCGCACCAAAAACTTTCGACGCAAAATGTATTCCTATTGCCATCAAGGAGACCAAGACTACAAACAAAGCAACCTGCCTTCTCCAGTCCAAGGAGAATATTTTTGCAAAAATAAATTTTAGCTTTTTTGCTCCACGAGACACCAAAACACGCCCAAGTCTTCCTCGAGATAGGTTTCTTTTTTTTATGTCAATTTTGTTTTCCATTAACTAAATAAAACCTGTTGATTTTTTAGGTTTTCCTGTTTTTATTATAGCATAAAATCACTATTTTATGTAACAATAATCCTAGCTGGTTTGGATAAAAATATTGCCTTATTAAAAAACAAACAACACCTAGAACATTTTCAGTTTTAGGTGTAGTTTTGGTGGTGTTTTTTTACTTTGTCACGACTATTCTCGCCCAAGTTTTTATGGTTTCTATTTATATCTCAAAGCCTCCAAAGAATTCAACTTCGCTGCCCGCTGAGCTGGATAAATTCCAGTAAACAGGCCAACTAAAGTAGAAAATGTTAGGATGAAAATCATAAACCAGAGCGGGGTGTAAAAAACATCAATAGACTGGCCGCCAAGATTTTTAGCCAGCAGATTAATACCGCGATTGAAACCTTGGCAAGCCAAGAGACCTAAAAGAATTCCGCTTGATCCACCAAGAAAACCAATAATGATGGACTCCGTTAAAAAGAGCAAGCGAATTTCCCGGTTAGCCGCTCCAAGAGATTTCATAATACCAATTTCCACTGTGCGCTCTAAAAGAGCGATAGTCATGGTGTTAAACATTCCGATAGCACTAACTAAAAGCGCCACAACACCAAAAACAGCCAAGATTATTTGCACGACACTAAAAATCTTATTTGCTTGATCAACCGTATCAGAAAGAGCAGAAACAGAAAGCCCTTTTTCAATCATGGCAGTACGCACATTTTCCAACTGACTTTGCGCCGTAACTTTGACTTTCAACTGGTCATAGCTATCTGCGCCAACCCCATCGAACCAACCTAGCGGCATGAAGCAAAAATTGTTCGAGTCATCGCTGATTATCCCTCCGATATAGAAAGTCTCTTCTAGGGGAATATTTTCACTTTCATCTGTTGGCGCCGTATTGACATTTTCACTATCATTCAAAACAATCAATGTGATTTCGACTTTTTTGCCAAGCGCTTCTTGAGCATCTTGAACACCTAACAGTTTAGCTGTTGCACTAGAGATAATAATCTTATTATCCTTACTTCCTCGAAACATCTCGCCATAGGCCAAACTAACTCCACTTAATTTCAGGAAGGATTCATTGACTGCATAGGTCGTAACGCTAGTGGAAATATCTTCAATTCTGAGGAGCGTCATTCCTGTTTTTTGCGGACTAATTCCAGCCACGTTCGGCGTCTTAGAGAGACCATCGAGCATCGTATTATCAATTTTAATCATCTTTGGATCAGAAGATGTAACGTCGAGGGTAAGCAGTGCGTCAGAAGTGGCAATCTTTTCAATGAGCACTTTTTGCAAGCCATAGCCAAGTGAGACAAGAAAAAGAATCGTGCCAATACCAACACTAATTCCCAGCACCGTTAAAAATGAACGCAGCTTTCTGGTTTTGAAATTTCTGGTAGCGAGTTCAATATTGTCTAGTATGAACATACTTTTTTCTCTTAAGTCCCAAATTCGAGAAGAAGAATTAATTCCAATTTTTGGGTAATCTTTTTCGCTGTCTTACTATTCAGTCCCACGCCGCCTTCATTCCGTGGACGATCAAGATAGCTTTGTAATTCTTTGCGACCAAGCTTGTTCCCCAACCTCAATTGGATCCCAGAGTCTAGGGCTACGATTTTTTCTGCATCAAGCTCCTTAGCGTATTCACTTAATAGTGTTTTTCGCATTCTTTCAATTGACGTAATCGCCCCATTTGAATTTTTTTCTTCCAATACAGTTCGATCATTTTTTATTCTGACCGCTTCTCTAAAAATATTTTCCACTACCTTGGAATAATGCCGCGCAAGATCGATATTGAGATTTAGTCCACCTTTTTCAAGGGACACGTCCAAGTTTTCAGTTAGGCCAGATTGATCCACGCGACCCAGCAAACGGTCAGTTATTTTCCGCTCCAAAATTTCCACCTCCCAATCTTCAAAGCGATTAATGAGATATTCTGCCAACATTTTGGCTTTAAATGGAACAATCATAGTATTTAAATCCATCCCGGATAGATTGGGGTAAGCTTCGATCAAAAGCTCTAGAGCAGTCTTTCTCCTCTTATCATCAGAGAGAGCGCCTTCAATTGGTTTTTGTTTTTTAATTTTCTCCGTATTGACTTCGACTTTAATAATCTGCCCATCTCGCATGTGAAAAATTCGATCCGCGTAGAAAAGATGCTCGGGATTATGAGTCACGGAGATAATAGTTTTCTTATCATCTGTATTGAGACGATTCAAAATTTCCAAAACATTCTCAGCTGATTCGCTATCCAAATTTCCCACCGCTTCGTCAGCAAGAATGATAGATGGATTATTCACCAGAGCCCTCGCAATTCCAACGCGTTGTTGCTGACCTCCTGACAGTTCCGTTGGGAGACGCTTGCCAAGTTTTTCCAAGCCAAACTTAAGCAAGAGTTCCTCTCCTCTTTTTCGTCTTTCTCGCCGACTAGCGCGTTCAAAGATTTGTGGCAAAACCACATTACCCAAGACGGTGAGCGTTGAGATGAGATTATATGCCTGAGCAATCATGCCGATTTCCTTACGATGAAACATCGCCATCTCATTAGAAGACAATTTATGCAAGCTCCTGCCACCCACATTCGCTTCACCAGCAGTCGGAATTTCGAGTCCCGCAATCACGTTCACTAAAGTTGATTTCCCACAACCAGAAGGACCAAAAAACATCACGTACTCTTCCGGATAAATTTCTAGACTAACTCCGCGCAGTGCCTCATTCTCATTTGGCTTGCCTAGATTGTAAACCACTTTTAAATCACGAATCTCCACCAAGGCAGCTTTCTTGGAATTAATATTAGCCTCTCGCGTCGACAAAGTCGGTGGAGTAGTATTTTTCAAGTCTATTGCTCTAGTAATGATCGAGTCCATTTTTTTCCTTTAAATTAACATATATAGTATACCATAGAAAAACTTATTTCCCCACCCTCTTCATCCACCCAAAAGATTGTTCGAAGTTAGCGACAATAATTT
>JBAXPY010000070.1:0-4640 GCA_037132035.1 Candidatus Moraniibacteriota bacterium
ACCATTTATTGATAATGGATGAATATTCAGGAAATGTTACTCGCATATCATTAACAAAATCACGAATTACTTTTGAAAACTCTTCTGGCACTTCCATTTTATTATCTGTCATTTATATGTTTAATATAAAATTATTTTTTATATCAAACTATTTTTAAAATATAAATTATTTATTGTATAAATTAACTATTATTGTCGCAACCATTGTGTCATTAATATTTCTTTATATGTATAATTATAATTTAAAAATTTGTAATTTCAATTAAAATTTCAAATTTCAAATTTAATTTATGTTAGAACCAATCGAAGATGGTGACTTGGATTTGAAAAACAAATTTCTGAAAGGTGATGTGGGACCGGAAAAAGTGGCTATGCCCAGTTTGCCAAAAACTGACGCGGAAATTGCTCCATCACCGGAAGCGCCAGAAAGAAGAGGAAGCGCAATGGAAAAGGACGATGCTTATGCAAAGATTTTGGCCAAAGTAAAGAGTCCTGTGACTGCCGCGCAAAGTGATGTTTCGGCGGACGCGAAAATGGCTGGCGAGGGAACGGACTATGAAAATAAAATCATAAAATTAGTAGAGTTGGCAGAGACGAAAGGTATTGTGCATGCCGTGAAGGTAGCGCAACATCTGGAAGATAATTATCTGTTAGACGAATTGCATGATCGACTTTTGGCGACTGATTTGCATGATGCATTGGTGAAGAAAGGCATGATTACAGAGGAATAATTCACATAGAAAAAATAAAAATAAATGGATTATGCATGGCTTATTAATATCGTGCTTTTGGTTTCAGGAATAGCGACTTTGCTTAGTGGCGCTTGGCTTGTTGTATCAAGCTTTTTGGGTTTTCGCGCTCAGGTCAATCAATCAATGAATCTGGATCTTGATGTGATTCGCGTTTCAAAAATCAATAAGAGTGAGGAGGAAAAAACCAAAGAAGGAGAAAATTGGAAAGGTGAGATTGGAGCGATGGAACAAATGTTGACCGCTTTTTCATCAATTCGGGATACGCGGAGTTTTTTCAAGAAGCTACTTTATGGTTCACCCGCAATTTCATTAGAGATCGCCAATTCTTCCAAGAGTGAGGAAATTGTTTTTTTTATTGCAGTGCCAAGAAAATTTAGGGAAAATATCGAAAAACAGATTCATAGTTTTTTTCCATATGCATCTTTGGAAAAGACAACTGATTTTAATATTTTTTTCCCTGGTAGTAAGACCGAAGCATCAATTATTAAGTTGAAAAATAAATTCGCTTTGCCGATTCGTACCTATGAAAATCAAGAAATGGATCCGCTAAATGCCATTGCTAATGCACTCAGCAAGCTTGATACGGTAAGTGAGGGTGCGGCAATTCAGTTGGTTTTGCGGCCAGCTGGAACGGCTTGGCGTGGAGAAGGGCGGCGCATCGCTCATGAAATGCAACAAGGAAAAAGGTTGCGCGACGTTGATAAATCTTTTATGGCAAAAGTGGGAAGCGAGCTTGGTTCTGCGGCGTTATCTGTCATTACTCCCACAAAAAAAGATGATCAAATATCGGGGGACAAAAAAACTGTGCAGCTTACCCCGGAAGAACAAGAGCTGGTAAAAGTGATTGAAAGAAAGGCCTCAAAAACCGGGTTTGAAACTAATATTCGTTTAGTGACGTCGGCTGCGACAAGCGAGCGAGCTCAGGAAATTTTAGCGCACCTTGAAAATGCTTTTGCGCAATATGAAAATGCGGATATAAATTGTTTCCAAGTGCAAAGAAAGAATAAGAAGGTAATTGCTTTTGATTTTATCTTCCGTAACTTCAAATCGGAAGAAAAAATGATTTTGGGAGTCGAGGAGATTTCTAGCATTTTTCATATTCCAATCTCCACCACTGAAGCGCCAAAAATTAAATGGCTCAAAGCGAACGCTGCCCCACCTCCAGTTGGTATTCCTACTGAAGGGATACTTATTGGTTTTAATGAATATCGCGGAGCAAAAACAGACATTCGCCTAACAGAGAATGATCGAAGAAGACATCTCTATGCCATTGGTCAGACTGGAACAGGAAAGACGACTATTTTGCAAGAAATGGCCAAGCAGGATGCCAAGGAAGGACGAGGGTTTTGTTTTATTGATCCGCACGGTGATGCGATTGAGGATATTTTGGCTTGCATTCCCAAAGAGCGCGCGCAAGATGTAGTAGTATTTGATCCATCGGATGTTGAGCGGCCATTTGGGCTTAATATGCTCGAATATGATCCAGCCTTTCCAGAACAGATGACTTTTGTAATCAATGAAATGATTGGCATTTTCGATCAACTCTATGACCTCAAAGCGACAGGCGGACCGATGTTTGAGCAATATATGCGCAATGCGATGTTTCTTGTCATGTGCGACCCTGATTCGGGATCGACTTTGATGGAAATTTCTAAAGTGATGGCGGATGAGGATTTTCGTGCGATGAAACTTTCCAAATGTACCAATCAAACAGTGATAGATTTTTGGACCAAGGAAGCGGAGAAAGCCGGCGGTGAAGCGGCGCTGGCTAATATGGTGCCCTACATCACCTCCAAGCTGACGCCGTTTATTTCCAATGACATGATGCGTCCGATTATCTCTCAACAAAAAAGCACGATCAATTTTCGCGATATCATGGTTAATAAGAAAATCTTGCTTGTTGCTCTTTCTAAGGGAAAAATCGGGGAAATCAATGCGCGACTTTTGGGCATGGTGATCGTGGGAAAAATTTTGATGTCAGCACTTGCGCGTACAAATATTCCGGAAAATGATCGTGTTGATTTTTATCTATATCTCGATGAGTTTCAGAACGTGACAACTAATTCTATCGCTCAGATTCTTTCAGAGGCCAGGAAATATCGGCTCTGTCTTAATATTGCTCATCAGTTTATCGCTCAGCTCAAAGAGGAAATTTCCAAGGCCGTGTTTGGCAATATTGGCTCGATGATTCTTTATCGCGTTGGTCCGGAAGATGCGGAATTCCTAGAAAAGCAAGTAGCGCCGACTTTTACGCGGAATGACTTGGTGAATGTGGATAATCATAAGGGATTTGCTAAGGTTTTGATTGATGGTGTTCTCACTAAACCTTTCAACATTCAAGGTTTTCCTCCGACCAAAGGTGACCAAGAAATTGCTAATGCAATTAAGGAGCTCTCGCGCCTGACTTATGGCCGAGATCGGCATATTGTCAATCAAGAGATTATCGCGCGGACGAAATTCTAGCAAGTAGTTGGATTAAGACGTGAATTAAAAAAGGCTTTCATGTTAATGTGAAGCCTTTTTTGTTTATCCCTATTGATTCATCCCAAAACTCTCCACCCCGCTCGAGTCTGAAATATAAACTAAATTGCTTTCTTCACTGACTGAAAAGTCGATTGCATCGGCAATAGACGCGTTATAATATTGAGCTAAAATTTTTCCTTCACTGTCTAGTTTTATTATCCTGGCGTTGGTTTTGTCTAGGATATATAGGTTGGTGCTTGTATTTTGGGCGTAGAGTTTATCTGGCAAGATTGGCGTCGCGGTTTTTTCCGGCATGTTGGGTTGATTTTTTCCGCGGAATAATTTTAGGATATTTTGACCGTTTATGATGAAGATGTTTTCATTGATGGCGAGGCTTTTGGCACTGGATAGGTCTAGGGTTTCTTTTAGCCAGGTGCTTTTTTCGCCAAATCCACCTTCAGCTCTTGGGTAGCGATAAATTTGATTATTATTTTCATCAAGAAGGTATAGATAGGTGAGGTAGGTCTTGGCATCAACTATTTTAGCTTTTTCGGGAAATGAGATAGAATTGGTTTGGAATTTTCCCGAAGTAGGAGCGAGGGATGTAATTTTATTGTTTTTAACAATGAAAATTAAATTCAAATCGTCCATTCCGAGCGATAATTCCGGATTTTGGAAATCTGAAGAAAGTGGAAAGCTTTTCTTTGTTTCCAGGTCAATAATTTCTGAGTCTTTTTGGGCGAAAAATTTATTGTTGAGATTTATGATCCGCGCGACGCTTCCAATGTAGATTTCATTTAATTTTTCAACACGCTGGACGTTCAAATCATTTTCTAACGGTAGAATGATTATAGGGATTTCTTCGACAATTTCCGGTTTTTTTTCGACTTTCTTGTTTTCCAATTTCACAATCCAATATGGGACAACTAGGAGGAGGACTAGTGCTGCCAAGGCTGATAGTTTTTGTTTTTGATCAAGGCTTTTTGAGATTTGTTTTAGGCGAGAAAAATTTGGCAGGATTTTTTTTGGTTCGATTAATTGCCCGAGATTTGTGGTTTTTTGCAGAGGTGTTGTTGTAATTTTTTGGAGTTCTGCACTGGATGGGACTGATGGGTTCTCCCAAGGGTATTTTCGATTATTTGTTTTGGCTTGGTTTTTAATTTTGTGATTGCGCCATTTGCCTTTCAATGATTCAACTAGCTGTATGGTGAGATTGGTGGGCTTTCTTAGGATAAAAATTAAGCCATCAGCAGTTTTTTCTTCTAGCCACTCAACTCCTGGCTTTATTTTTTTTATAAGCGATTCTGCCCTTGCTTTGATTTCTAATTTGGAATATGCATGATTTAATCTTTCTAGCGGGGTGATTCCTGGTTCAGTTTGGTCAAATACTATTTTTGGTTCATCGAGTTTTGCAGTCTTTTGGTC
>JBAXPY010000071.1:0-4451 GCA_037132035.1 Candidatus Moraniibacteriota bacterium
GGTTCGTTCACGGGCAGGCCTGTTTCTGTCAATGCTTTTCTGCTTCGTGATTTTCAAAGCTAGCATAATTTAAAAATTTTGTCAAGCATCGCTGACAGTATGATTTTAAAGAAAGATTAATTGAGCTTAGATAAGCCATAAAATTAGCTTAGAAATGCAGAGATATTTAAATACTTTTTTATTGCGAGTATTTTTTGCTATTAAAAATGCCGATGTTTTTTTGTGCAATTTTGTATTTTGTTGATGGATATTGACAAAATACAGAGCCTATGCTACAATCATTTGATGTTGATTTTAACATTTAAATCGGCAAGGGAGGTGGCCAATGGGCGACTGCTAAGCAAAAAGCTCCCGTCAGTAAGAGGGGGCAAAGTAGCTAAAACTCATAACCACCAAGAGATTGGGACTATCTTGAATAAAGGAGGACAGATGCGATGGGTGACTAGATTTTAAAAAGATAACCAGTTAAATATAAATATTTAAAAAATGGAAGAGCCTCAAAGAAAGGGAGCTTTGCAACGCAGAGCTCCCTTTATCATTTTCTAGTATTCGGAAAAAGTTAAAATAAAGTCAATTTAATTAATTTTAATTGTCCAGCCCTTTCCACGCTAAGTTTAAGATCGACCTTAGTGTGTCTGCCATATCCTTATTCTCTATTATTATTCCAACATTTTTCTCTCCAAACGAAGCTACTCTTATTCTATTTTCATAAACTGCAATGTCGCTTTTTATTGAATATTTATCCATTGGAATTTTTTTATCAATTCTATTCGTTCTTCCGCGAGGATATAATCCATCTTTTTTGGTATACATTGCCTTAATCATTACATTTGACTTTGTTCTTTTATTTTTCCAAGATTCTCTTTCGCTACTTGAAAATGCTTCCTCGACTACATCATAAGGATAAACCATAACGATTTCTGTCCCTTTCTCCACATCAAACATATCCTCAACCATCGCGCGGATGCCGTTCTTGCCTTCAAAATAGCGTACTACGGGCTTATCTTTATCTTTGTTGTCAATTTGCTTCAACTCTGGCAAAAGCTCTTTGAGGCGACTCCTATTGAATTCAATTTCTTCTAGCTGTTGTTTGAAAAGAAGCTCTAATTGATCTGGTGATTCGGCAAAGAAATATTGTTTTTTGCCTTCTTGGTAGCTGCTAATGAGGCCCTTTTTTGTTAAAGACCCGATGATATTATAGGCGGTTCCACGGTTAACCTTGGCTTCCTTGGCAATGATTTGCACTGGTGATTTTCCCAATCGTAGAGCTGCTAGATAGACACTGGCTTCTTTTTCAGTCAGGCCAATTTTTTGTAATTCAAGTTCTAGCATAATATTTGTTTAAACGATTAAGTTTTTTTAATTAGCTTTATTATAATTGACAAAGGCTGTTTTGCAAAATTAAAAAAATCCGTTAAGCTTAAAATATGAAGACTGAATTTGTCACACAAAATTTTAAAGAAACAAGGGAGCTGGGAAAACTCTTGGCAAATGAGCTCAAAGGCGGGGAAGTGATCTGTCTTTTTGGTGAGTTGGGAGCAGGTAAGACTACCTTTACACAGGGTCTTCTAGGCGGATTGGGCGCAGAAAAGCCCTATACTAGTCCAACATTTGTGGTTATGAAAGAATATAAAACAGAAGTCAGGAGGCAGAAGTCAGTAAACCCTCCTGCGCCAAGGCTTCGGCGGGCAAGCGAAAGCATTACTAATGTTTATCATTTTGATGCGTATCGGGTTGGGGCGGATGATATTTTAAACCTTGGGTGGGAAGAAATAATAGCAGATAATGGCAATATTTGCATTGTTGAGTGGGCGGATAAGCTGGAAAAAATCATTCCTGACCGAGCAATTTGGATTGGTTTTGAATGGCTGGATGACAAGAGGCGAAAGCTATTAATCGGAAAAAAGACCAAAAACTTGCTAAAATCCCAAAAGCATGCTAAAAATACTTAAGTGTGAAGGAACTTAATTTATAAATAATCTAGAGAAAACTATGCCAATTAAGAAATCAGCTAAGAAATATATGCGGGTGACTGAGCGGAAGACCGAGAAAAACCGCAAAATTAAAGGTGCTTTCAAGAGCGCGGTGAAATATACTAAAGAAGCTCTTGCCAAAGCCGATGGCGCAAAAGCGACAGAATACCTCAAAAAATCCATCAAAGCGATTGATAAGGCTGTAGAAAAGAATGTAATGCATAAAAATACTGCTGCCAGAAAAAAATCACGACTAAATAAGGCCGTGAAAGCCTTGGTGCTAAAGAAATAAGTTTTTTTACTTTGAAATAAAAAAGCCATCCCAGAAATAGGGATGGCTTTTTGTTTTTTATCAGAGCTTTAAAGCTCAACAATAAATTTATCCAAAGAGAGTTTGATATCGGCCTGGCCAGTTTTTATTTTCGTATCAAGTGCACCTAGTTTTTTGTAAATAGAGATTAATTTATTTTCACCAAAATTTTTAGCTTGCATGTAGCTCTTTTTTACTACAAAGGGATGAAGTTTGGTAATCTTGGCAATTTCAAACTCACTAAAAATGCCATCTTCCTGAAGTGATGCGATGCGCAGGAGATTTCTGAATTGATAGACAAACATGGAAAAAAGATAGAAGGGGTCATCGCCATTGTCGAGATGACGATGAAATAATTCTAGCGCCTTTTTCTTTCTATTGGCACTAAGCGCTTCAATTGTTTCAAAGATATTATTGTCCAAATCAGCCTTAATCAGGAGATCGATTGCCTCGGCGCTAATCATGGAAGATTCAGAAAAGCTGATTAATTTCTCCAGTTCTTGAGTGAGTAGCGCCGTGTCATTTCCGACGAAGGTGATTAATTTTTCTAGGGCATCTTTGGCGATGGACGCTTCAGGGGAGGAGATTTTGATTCTATCTACAATCCATTGATTTAGCTTTGTGCCAGAGAGTTTTTCAAAATTTTGCTTTCTTGACTGCGCTAAGAGAAATTTAAATAGAGCATTGTTTTTTCGAGGAGTCCCTTCTTCCCAAAAAAGCACGACCGAATCGGGATCGACTTTTATTTTTTCAGTGCGTTCTTTTAGGAATTTTAGTATTTTCGCTTGCTCGTCAGTTGGCGATTCTGTGATGATTCTTTTGGCGATAAATAATTTTTTTGAAGAAAAGAGTCCTGAAGCAGAAAGGGTGGCTTTCATTTTCTCGTATGCACTATCCTTTGAATCCTTGGCATCAAACAAAGACAAACCCGCGCGGGATTTGTCATTGAGAGAAAACTTATTTTTTATTTCCAGTACTTTCTCGTAGGATCGGAAAGTATCTTCACCGTAGAAAAAAATAATCATTTGGTTTTTTTAAAATTGGAGCGCTCTAGTGAAGACTAGGCGGCTGGAACCCACTTTAGGGCTTGTCCTGGCTCTAGGATTTCAACCCAGATTTGTCCAGGAATGAATTTCACCTCCTGACCACTTGCGTCATAGAAGAACAGTTTGTTTTTGGCATCAGATTTGTCCTTTTTCCATGTTCCGGTTTCTTGCTTACCGTCCATGTAATAGAAAGCTTCACCTGAATCTGAGGTGTCAAACCATGGATCGCCAAGTTGCACATTGTTGTATTGCTCACCCTCAATTAGCTGATCAGATTTTGCCATCAAGACAACAACATTCTTTGGCGCAAGCCTTTTGCTGTTATTTCTGTCAGTGTCGGCTACATCAGACCAGGTTCTCAGCCAAGAATTTGTTCCCTTATCATAATCATATTCAACATCGTATGGCTTTGCGAAGGCAACGCGGAGGTGGCCTCCAGTTGGTCTTTGGTCAAGTGGCGCTTCTTCTTTATGCGCATAGCCAACAAATTTATTTTCCATATTAAATCCGAAATTTTTTGCTCCTTCTAGTAATTTGGCAAATTTAGCATAACCGGTGTCTACGCCCCTTGCCATCCCGGTTTTTCTGTAACAATATTGTTCAGCTGATCTTCCTGCATCGTTGTTGCAGTTCATATCGTCATAAATCTTGCTATTTAAGACTTCCTTGAACTTTTCAATGTCTGAGCGTCCCCAATGCACGAAGATTGCGTCAAGTCCTTCTGCGAGATTAAGGAAATCGTGACGTGCGCTACGCATTGAACCGACATCTTCCGGATCTCCGCAAACGTAAACTCCCATAAGGCGGGTAATTGAGGCGGTGATAACAGGCATTTCAAAAACCATATCCGCATCAGAGAAGCCTGAGGCCGGGCGGGCAGAGACGTCTGCTGGTTGCATGACGGCTACAGCTCGACGTTTTCGATTTTCACAGGGCAATCCAGAAAGATAGCTGACTTCCTCGGAGTTTTTTGGCGTGGTTGTATCGATTTTTTGGTTAATGTTAATTTGCTTCTTTTCTGGCTGTTTTTTGTTTTTGATAAACAAGAATGCACCAGCTGCAATAATGATTATTGCGATAATAGCAATAATGATTTTTGACTTTTTTTCCATGGGTATTTAG
>JBAXPY010000072.1:0-4435 GCA_037132035.1 Candidatus Moraniibacteriota bacterium
ACTTCCGTGGCGATTTCACTGGAAGTGGGAGTTGGAAACAAAAAAGCCAAAAAATTATATCAAAGATTGGGCTTCAAGTCAGAAGGCTATCAATTTATGCTTAAGACATTATAAACAAGAAAACGGCGAACTCATGTTTTTGACTGATAAAAGGCGTCTAATTGGGTGCGCTTTGGATTGCCTTGACAATAACTGAAAAGTATGCTAAATTTATTAGTTCTTTAGCTTGGAGCTAGAGTTCAGTAACCTTAAAAATCGAATGAGTAGTAAAAGGGAAAGGGGTGTCTTATGAAAAGAAGTATCATGATGTTTGTTGCGGCAATGGTTATTTTCTCTGGTTTGAACGGCACGGTATTTGGCCAAGGCCTTCAGGGAGAGCGTTTTTTTGACATAACCCAAATCACTGCCCCCAAGGGGCTGCCCATGGCTTTGGCCAAGGGTATCGGTGACGACGGAAAGGTGGCTATGTTAAGTTTTTTGTTTCCTGATCGAGCGCAGTTGCTTATTGGGAACGAGAAGAAAATGATGTCTATCGCTGACTATGGAGTGGAGAGTTTTTTTAACCCTCTTATCATGACGAATTCTGGCGCCATCGTTGGTTACCAGGAGGAGGGATGGGATTCTTTTCCGTCAGTAATGTTTGTGAGTGACGGTCAAAAAAAGGCCATAAGACTTACCGAATATGGCCGAATTATTGACGCCAAAAGCAATTTAGGAAAAGTGTATGTTCTCGTCAGCAGAAACGACGAACTTGTCTTATGTAGTGCAACTGCTTCCGGTGTCGAGCCGGAAATGATCGTTGCAGAGCGATCATATTACACATTTTACGAGGAGGGCGGGATTGCCATCAATGGTCAACTGGACGTGATGTATTTGATTGCTCCTACCTCATTTTCGTTCGGCGACACGTATTTCAGTTTTATCTCGATTTTCGAGATTGACTTAGAAAAACGTGCAGTCAACAACAACTATATCTTTGGCTGGGATGAGGAATCTCAATACCTGGCCACTGTAAACTTTGGTGGTGTGGATGGAGTGAATTTAGTTGGGCAGTATGACGACATGCCTTTTGTTTATGACTTGAGTACCAGAAACCTGCAGACCTATGTGGTTGGCCAGGATTCAGAGTCTACTCAGGCCAAGGGAATTTTCAGCGGCGAATGGCTGGTTGGCGAATATAATTCGTCTTCGCTCTTCTTTCAAAATATGGGAGTGGATGCAACAATGGCGACAATTGTTGATTTTCCATTCGAATACATGACCGTCATCACGGTCAAGGGCAATAAAATTGTTGTCAAAACCGGCGACAACAGATTTTATGCCGTTACCCCTCTTAAAAATACTGTCGTCGCCAGACATTAAATATGCAAGGAGGATAGTGTTCTGAAGAGCGACCTGATGTGTTATTATCACACATCGGGTCGTTTTTGTTTTCTACTGGAAAATGATTCGGCGCATCTTTATGTGTTGGGTCATTTTATTTTTCAATAAAAAAACCACCGTGAATCCGAATTGTTTTTCGAGTTCACGGTGGGTGAAGCCTATGGGCAGCTGATGGGAACCGGCTGCTCGTAGGGATACCATTTGTTGTGATGCCACTTGCCGTATTCATAGCAAGTCGGCGTCGGCGGCACCCAATAAAGCTCAATGGGTGGGTAAAGGTACATTGGCAAGCAACCGCTTATAAGCAGGGTTGCGAGTAAAATCATTGCCAGAAGAGCGGTGCGCCCTTTTTTGTCCATACTGCCTCCTATTTCCCATTTTTGGGGATATTTTTTGAGTTGTTAATATTGCATCAACCTTGTATTATACGCTTTTTTTCGGCTTTTGTCAATCCGAAAATGCGTGAGTTTTAGAAAAAATAGTAACTGAAATGTAAAAATCGGAGAAGGCTTGTTGGCTGCTTCCCTGGCGCGCTCTCCTTCACGTTTTTGTGTTGATAAAAAATCGATTCATTTTTTGTATACACTATTTTTAGCACGAATGGCTTTCTCCGACAAGGTCTTTGCAAATCTATGAAAAATCTGATAAAATAGGCTTATAATGTTCAAGAACTAAAAATGCAAAAAAATGTTCTCAAGTTTACGCTTTTCTTTTTTTCACTGATCGCGGCTTTTTTTTCTTGGCGTTCAGTCAACAATGCCGTTACTGTTCCTGACTCTAGTGTATGGCTAGCGCCGATGATTTGGTTTTCTCTTTTTTATCTGGTCTATTCCTTAGAATTTGTGCTAGTTCCAAAAAAAAATTGGTCCATTTTTTCAATCGTGCTTGGAATGTTTTTGAGTTCTATTTTTGTGCATACTTTTTGGCATTTTGTAGTCATGTTTTTTGCATCAATAATCATGTACATTGCTTATCAGCAAATCAAGACTGATTTGGGCTTGAATGTGAAATTGTGTTTGCCAAAGACCTTGCGGATGGGAAAGACTTATTTTGTGCTGGCACTAGCGGTTGTTATTTCCAGTCAGTACTATTTCCAAACGGCATCAGTGGGACTCTTGAAATTGCCAGTTTTTGATGCTAGTGTGATTCTGGAGAATAAATGGGCAAAGAAAGTTCTCTATAAACTCAACCCTGATTTGCAAAAATTGGAAGATAAAAATCTTACAGTCGATCAGATGATTTCGGATAACTATCGGGAAAGCCAGGCTAGCAGTGGGGAATCAGAATTGATTGATTTGACTCAGGGTAGTCAAGTCATCTCTCCCGCAAATATGCAGAAAATTGAACAGCTGCGAGATCAAAAGGTGCTCGAAGCCGGACGAGAGCAATTAGGGAAGATGGCTAATCGAAAACTGACTGGATCGGAGAAGGTTTCTGAGGTTATGACGGAGATTATGAATCAGAAAATCCAAAGCTTGGTTGTGACTGACTATGCCAACGAAAAATTTCCGGCAGTCCCAATTGGCATGGCGTTCATCCTGTTTCTCACAGTTCTTTCGCTTGGCGCATTTATAATAAGAATATTGGCGCAGATCAGCGGTTTGATTTTTTGGATTTTGACTTCTATGAATGTTGTGAAAATTAAAATGGTTCCAGTGGAAATGGAAGTGATTGAATGAAATTTTAGTTAATCGGAGATTAAATAATTACGTATATTTATATGATGAGATCAAGATGGATGGGCAAGAAAAAACTCGTGGTGTTTTTTTTGGCGGCGTGGTTTGTTGTTTTGGTGATTGGCGGCGTGGTTTACTATATTTCCTCAATAAAAAAGAGTAAGTTTAGTTATGTCCAGAAAAAAAGCGATACAAGCGCGAATGCGATCAATGAGAAAAAGATTGTTTTCCCGGAATATGTAAACAAAAAATATGGATATTCGACAAAATATCCAAATGATTGGCATGTTATTGCTGACGACGCAGAGAGTGACCTTGCGGCGCCAGATGTGGAAAGTGGAATCGATTATCCTCTTGGTGGGCAGGTTTTTTGGTCAAATTATGCCAATATTAATGATTATGGACCAGAGGATAAACCTGATGATTTCCGTCTTTTGGGACTTGTGGTTTATCAAGGTGGCGATGATATTGGTGATGATTTCGCAAAGAAAATTGGTGTATTCGAAAATTCAACCAAAGTTGATTTTAAGACAGAGAAGGGTTTGGTCGGTTCTCAATTTATCTCTGTCGGATTGACTGAGAATGATTTGAAGATCACTGTGCTATTTAAAAAAGATAAATTGTTTTATGTTTTCACGGCCGCTTTTATTAATGGTGATGAGGAGGCGGCGAGTATTATGGAAAATATAATAAAATCGTTTACGTTTTAAGAGCGGGCTTTTTTGTTAGTACATTGCTTTCGAGAAAGTTATCCACAGTTTTTTGTTTTTACGTTGTTGCATTTTTTTAGTTGTGTAGTATAATAAGTTTAAAGAATAATAAATTAAAAAAATTGCATATTATAGAATTATCTTTGGTGATGATTCGATGTATAAAAAACATGAATAAAAAAAAGAGAGTTCTCGCAGTTGCGTTGCTTGCATTATTTTTTCTTACCGCACTTGGTATGGATGTATCTGCAGCTACGACTAGTACTAAGGCAAAAAAAACTACCTGGAAAACCTATTTTTCCTACGATAAAAAAAGACTAATTAATAAATTTACTACCGAGCTTATTCGTGAACGACTTGAAAGTGGGGATGGAGAATGGAAAAATATCATCTCCGAAAGCAGTCTTAGTAGCAAATCTATTTCCACAAGCAAAATCAAAGATGGGGCCGTAACAGCAGAAAAATTGAATTCTAACGGTTGCTCTAATGGTCAAATTTTGAAATTCAATGGCACAAAATGGGCTTGCGCGGTGGATAGTGCTGGTGGCGATAGTATTTTTGGTGCTTCAATTGATTCAAGCGAAATTACTAATGGAACAATAGCGGATGCGGATTGGCAGGTACCCCATATACTAGACACATATTCTGTGAAATAATCTAGAGTAT
>JBAXPY010000073.1:0-4394 GCA_037132035.1 Candidatus Moraniibacteriota bacterium
GCTGGAACGTTAACGGGAGCGGTGCAAGCCAATCCCCGAAGCGCCAGTGAACGTCAGCGATAACTATAATCGTTCTAAGGTTCTGTAATTTCCTTTGGAGATTACAGAAGGACTGGAACGATTATGGAAGATTATTTTGGTAAATAATAAAGAGCTGCCTCATTCTGCAGTAATGCAGAAATGGTTCGATAATACATGGCTATATGCTGGAAAGCTCCATTTATTTGGAGTGATCAGCAGGGAAGACTCTGACAAAGACAGCAGAGAACCCTCAGATACCACACGCCGTGCCCCATTCAAACTTCGGAGAAGTTTGTTGTGGGTGAAGATATGGTACATCGTTAAGGAATAGATCAGCGAAATTCCTTGTCAGGTAAATTCTGACCCGCATCAAAGGCGTAACGACTTGGGAACTGTCTTAACAAAGAGCTCGGTGAAATTGCAATGACGGTAAAGATGCCGTCGACCTGCAGCAAGACGAAAAGACCCCGTGGAGCTTTACTACAACTTGGCATTGATTTAGGATTTTGGTTGCCTAGAATAGGTGGGAGACTTTGATATCAGGATTTCGGTCCCGATGGAGTCGACAGTGTAATACCACTCTTCTAAGGTTTTAAATCTAACCCTGGACTGTTATGAGGAACGAAAACTTATATACAGTGAACCAGCAAATGACAAAACTAAGAGCATAAGTTGTAACCACGTCGCGTTAAAAACGACGTAGTAAAGTCCTGACACTTTCAAGTGTCGGGATATTATTAGTATTGTCTTTTGCGGTTCACAAAAAACTGTATGTAACGTTTTTAGTTATTCATACCAGTCCGGGAACAGTGCCTGGCGGGTAGTTTGACTGGGGCGGTCGCCTCCTAAATGGCAACGGAGGCGTTTACAAAGGTTGGCTAGTTCCGGATGGAAATCGGAACGATAGTGCAAAAGCATAAGCCAGCTTTACTGCAAGACTTATTAGTCGATCAGTTACGAAAGTAGAATTTAGTGAACCGACCATTGCTTATAGAAGCGTGGAAGATCATCAGATAAAAGTTACCCCGGGGATAACAGGCTGATCCCTCCCAAGAGTCCACATCGACGGAGGGGTTTGGCACCTCGATGTCGGCTCATCGCATCCTGGGGCTGGAGAAGGTCCCAAGGGTTTGGCTGTTCGCCAATTAAAGCGGTACGCGAGCTGGGTTCAAACCGTCGTGAGACAGGTTGGTCTCCTATCTGCTGTAGGCGTAGTTGATTGAGAGATCTCTTTCCTAGTACGAGAGGACCGGAAAGAACGAACCTCTGGTGTACGAGCTGTTCCGCCAGGAGCACTGCTCGGTAGCTACGTCCGGACGAGATAATCGCTGAAAGCATATAAGCGAGAAGCTCCGCTCAAGATTAATCAACTTCCTCGACTTGTCGAGGAACAATTTCCTGGAAGATTACCAGGTTGATAGGTCTCAGGTGTAAGTCCAGTGATGGATTAAGCCAAGAGATACTAATAAATTGAATTATTATCTCTCTTAAGTTTTTCGTAACATGCAGCGCAAAATATGTAACTCATGTCTTTAGGATATGTCCGTTTCATATTGCGTGTTATATGTTACATATCGGTCAGTAGTTAGCAGTTTCTAAATTATTCCCTACTATGTTTTGCCTTTTTCTATTTTTTGATTTAGAATAAAAACAGGTAGAAGATAGTAGGAAATAAATTTCTCAACTAATTTAAAAAATCAGTTTATGGAGAATTATAGAAAGAGTTTTGCATTGACATTTACCGTGTTTTCCGTGATTATGTTCACTATTGTCTCATTCCTGTTTTTCTCTCCTGTGATCAACGCTTTTTAAAACCACAAATAATTTGAATGCGCAGTTTTCGGTGCTTCTAGCGACAAGGGTACACCTGATCCCTTCCCGAACTCAGCAGTTAAGCTTGTCAGCCCCGATGGTATCCACTTCGAGTGGAAAGAGTAGGGCAGTGCCGAGAACTGTGCATTTAAATTTCGAATAAAGGCCTAGTTTATAAAATACCATGCATATGGTGTTTTTTGTTTTTTTGTTTTGTAGAGACGCGATTTATCGCGTCTTGAAATCTTCGGGCATAGATAATTTTAGACAAAAAAGACGCCCCGCCTAGGCGGGGCGTCTCTACAGCGTTTTTTTATAATGTGCTATAATTAGATTATAATCTTAAAATAAATCAATTGATATGGAAAAAAGCAACCAAAAAAGACTGATTATAAGCGTTATTTTCGCCATATTATTTCTGGCTCTCCTGTGGTTTATCTATTCTCTTTTGAGAACAAAACCGACCTGTTTTGATGGGGTGCAGAATCAACGTGAGGAGGATATTGATTGCGGAGGAACTTGTCTCAAGAAGTGCAAAAAGATTCAGGTGAAAGAATTGACAACTGGCGAAATGGGTGTCACGGAAAGTTCGATTGTCGGGGAGTATGATTTTTATGGAGTAGTTGTTAATCCAAACAGTGTTTATGGCAGCAAGCATTTTACATATCAAATTAAATTTAAAGATGAAACGGGAGCGTTGATTGCTGAAAAGCAAGGTGATAGTTTCATTTTACCGGGTGACAAAAAATATATAATTGAGAATAATATTAAGCTGTCAAAATTTCCTACTAGTATCCTGTTTTCCGTGGCTGATCCAGAATGGGTGGAGCTAGACGAGCTATATGAAAAACCTGATCTTAAAGTAGTAAGTAAGACCTACAATGAAATCAGTTCTGGCACTGGTTTTTCCGAGGCGAAAGGACTGTTGCAAAATAGAAGTCCATTTGATTTTTCGATCATAAAAATAAAAGTAATCTTGAGAGATTCGGAAAATAAAATTATCGCGCTTAATGCAACGGAGATGCGGACGGTTAAGTCAGGCGAGGACAGAGACTATCGTGCATTTTGGCTGGGGCGCTTTCCTGGTGAAGTGGCAAATGTTGAAAACCAAATCGAAGTGAATGTGTTTGATTCAGAGGCTTTCGCCAAAACATATTTTAAGGCAGAAAAATTTCAGCAGAATGCGCGTTAAGAACTTATCTAAAAGGAGTCTTTATGCAGAAATTTTTTAAATTAGATTGGGTGATTTTGACAACGGTAGTTTTGCTTTTAGCGATTGGTTTTTTGGCTCTATATAGTGTTTCTCGTGGGGATAGTGGGACAGATCTTGGTAATTTTAGAAAGCAATTAATCTCCTGCGCGGTTGGCATCGTGCTCATGTTTTCAATCGCTTTTTTTGACTACCGCGCTTTGAGTTTTCTTAGTACTAAGTTATATTTCGTAACGCTACTCGTTTTATTTTTGGTCCTATTTTTTGGCACAACCATTCGGGGCACAACTGGTTGGATTGGTTTTGGATCGTTTCATATCCAGCCAGTGGAAACTGCCAAGCTGGCGATGATAATTTTTCTGGCCAGTTTTTTTAGTAAGAAAAAAAGTCAGCTGAGTATTATCGTGAGAATCACGGCTTCGGTCATTTTGATTTTCTTTCCCGTTTTTTTAATTATAAGACAACCGGACTTTGGTTCGGCAATGGTGATTGTAGTTTCGTGGGCAGTCATGCTTTCCATTTCTGGTATTAGTAAGAAAAATTTACTGATCTTGTTTTTGATGGGGGCTCTGATTTCTTATTCTGGTTGGTTTCTTCTCAAGCCCTATCAAAAAGATCGCTTGGTTAATTTTGTTAATCCCTATAACGATCCGCGTGGTAGTGGCTACAACGTGATTCAATCGATGGTGGCCGTTGGCTCTGGTGGACTTTTTGGAAAAGGCTTGGGGCACGGCTCACAATCGCAGTTGAATTTTTTGCCAGAAAAACACACGGACTTTATTTTTGCTGTTATTGCGGAGGAGATGGGTTTTTTTGGCGCGACTACTGTTCTTTTCCTCTTGAGTCTTCTCCTGTACCGCATCAAAGAAGTTGCTCGTTTGGCGGGAGACAATTTTGGCTATCTCTTGGCGGTGGGAATTATGGTGATGCTTTTCTCGCAAATTATGGTCAATGTTGGAATGAATATTGGCGTGATGCCAGTCGCTGGAGTGCCCCTCCCATTTCTTAGCTATGGCGGAAGTTCTCTTGTGGCCGTCTTTGCTTCCATTGGAATTGTGCAAAGTATCTATCTGCATAAGGTGAAGACGCTATAGTGGTCTAGCTAAATATGCACTTCTAAAAGCCTAAGCAGGGCTTTTTTTGTCTTGTTTTCGCTTATCTTAACCCCTAAAAATACCAAAGCTTTTCCGGATTAATCTTGGCTATAGAAAGGCTTGTTTTTGGTTTAGGCGTAAGTCCCGGCATTAATCGACATAAATGTCTTTGGGCAAATTTAGGTAGTAATGATGACGCCAACCGTGATACATCATTTAAAAATCTAATGATCGCTACTTCGATTTATCAAATAAAA
>JBAXPY010000074.1:0-4177 GCA_037132035.1 Candidatus Moraniibacteriota bacterium
TAACAAAAAGCCAAAGAATTTATAATTCGATTTTCCAGAGTTCAAAACGAGTAGAACCTGGATTCCCGCCGGAGTTTATACTCGTGAAACGGGTGCGGGAATGACACATGTTTTAATTTTAAAATTTAGTTATTTGAAATTCATTTAAAATTTAGAATTTAAACTTGAAAATTTGAGGGCTTTGAATAAAGAAACGTTATCCAATACAAGAAAAGTTTATAATTATAAGTAGATTTTATTAGCATGAATATAGGCGGCTACCAAAAATTAACTTTGATTGATTTTCCGGGGACCTTAGCGACCACTGTTTTTACAGTTGGTTGTAATTTTCGTTGTCCATTTTGCCATAATCCGGAACTTGTTTTGGGCGCTGGTCAAATCGCTTCAGGGACCCAAAATAAGACCGAACAAGAATTTTTTGCTTTCCTCAAGAAAAGAAAAGGAAAATTAGCCGGTGTTTGCATTACTGGTGGCGAACCGACATTGCAGCCGGACCTCACTGATTTTATTAAAAAAGTGCGCGCGATGGGATTTTTAATAAAACTGGACACGAACGGTGCTCGGCCGGATATCTTGAAAAAACTGTTAGATTTAAAACTGCTAGATTTTGTGGCAATGGACATAAAAAATCAACTAAAAAACTATAGTAAAACTGTTGGAATGAAAGTGGATACTGAGCGAATACGCCTAAGTGTTGATCTCATTCGCAATAGTAGAGTGAACTATGAGTTCCGCACAACCGTGGTGCCAGGAATTCACGAAGAAAGAGACTTTTTGGAAATTGCCAAGTGGATAGCGGGAGCAAAAGCCTATTATCTGCAAGAATATCGCGAAGATGTGATTTTGGATAAAAAGCTAAAACTAAAAACGAAAGGCAAAAAGATCGATCTGGAAAAAATCCAAAGCAAAATCGAGAAAAATTTTGAAAAGATGGGGATTCGGCGCTAACACTTTTTTGTGGTATACTTTTGCGAAGGCACATCGTGTCATCCCCGCGGAGGCGGGGATCCAGGCACCTCAGGCTAAAAATAACGATAAAGTAGAATTATTAAAAATAAGGCTTACTGTAATAAAGAGTTAGATAATTTATAATTCGATTTTCCAGAGTTTAAAATTTAGTGGAACCTGGATTACCGCCGGAGTTTATACTCGCATAGCGGGTGCGGGAATGACAATGAAAAATATTATGCAAAAACATCTCAATAAAATTCTCGTTTTCGTGATCAATATCCTTCTGATGGTAATCGTAGTCTTGGTGATTAAAAATCAAGATCAAAAAAATGTATCAGTTAAGACTGATACTAATGCGACTATCGATCCGATTGATGCAGGCGTTTTGGATGCACAAAATACCATCTCTGCAGATAGAGAGAATAAGCTGCGCGAACTGAGTAGCACCCCGCAAGCCCTACAGACCAAGCAAGTCACAACAACAACTAATACGGCGGTAACCAAACCTAGCTCATCGAGTTCAGGTAAAAGCAGTAGTACGACAAAGAAATCATAAAACTATGAAAGAAAAAAGAGTTAAAATTTTTCTAGCGATTTTTCTTTTTCTGGTCATTTTTTTGGCTACGGTCAATTTAACTTTGGCTGAGGATGATGAAGATGAAGAGGATGATCGTCCCTCCACGAGTAGCTTAAATAGTAGCTCTGGTTCAAATAGTGGTTCGACGAAAACCGAAGTGACGACTAGCGTCAGTACGAAAACAATTGTTCAAAAAGACAGTGATGGTGATGGGTTATTGGATCCAAATGATCCACATCCTAATATCCCGGAAATATACATAGTAATAGATGAAGATAGAAATGGAATAGTTGATCAATTTGAAAAGCTGTAAGATGAAAAAAAGAGAAGTGATAAGAAAAAATTTCAAGGCATTAGGGACGGATATTTCTGTGCAGTTAGTTTGCGATGGAGGTTCTCAAGATGATGCTGCGAAAAAACTGGATGAGCTGCGGGAATTTTATTTGTCAGCTCAAAAAATATTTAGCCGATTTGATTCTGGGAGTGAGCTGAATAAATTCAATCAAAATTTAGGAAAATTTAGTGGTGCCTCTCCACATTTTCTGGCGGTAGCGAGAAAAATTTTAGATTATTACAAGTTGAGTGAAGGGATGCTTGATCCGCGCGTGATTGCCGTTTTGGAACAGATTGGTTATGCGAAAGATTTCAATCAAATGGAGCTGTTTCTTCCTGCTGCATCTGAGCTGGATATTTTGGGGATTAAGTTTTCGAATCTGGAAGATGATTTAGTGATTCAAAATGAGACAATTCTATTTAATCATCAGATGGATTTTGCGGGGATTGCCAAAGGATATGTTACAGATATGGCAGGGGAAACGTTGAGACAAGCGGGCTGGGAGAATTTCTTGCTTGATTCTGGCGGCGATATGCTCGCGGCTGGTAAAGATGAGGATCTGGACGATTGGAGGATTGATATCGAGGGGATTTCGCAAGAGAGGATATTATTGACATTGCAAAATGAAGCGGTGGCCACTTCGGGAATCGGAAAAAGAAAATGGCAAAGAGGGGAAAAAAGATTTCATCATTTGATTGATCCTAAAAATCCAGATAAGTTTTCCTTTGACTTGCAATCTGTTACGGTCATTGCTAAAACGGTTACTGAAGCTGATTTTTGGGCCAAGGTGCTGTTTTTGAAAGGCAAAGTAGATGGTAAGAAGTTTTCGTCAGAAAATAAATTAAAAAGCATCTTTTTGGATTATCGGGGTAATGCTTGGATTTCCAGGGAGATGAAGAAGAATATTTAGCAACCTACGGAATATCCTCCTCTCCTTTAGAGAGAGGATGTCCGGAGGACAGGTGAGGGAAAAGGGTGCTATTAAAAAGTAAAATCCGTGTGAATTAAAAAAAATGTTCATCAGTTGAACGGCTTCTCCTTCATCCGGCCTTCGGCCACCTTCTCCCTGATGGAGAAGGGGATATAAATTATAAAATCAATGAAAAAAATATTACTCATTGTCGCGATAATTCTCTTTGGAACACGTTTTGGTGTTGCCTTGGCAGCGGACGTGCCGAAGGTTGACTATGGCAATAATCCGGTGCTTGATAGTGATTTGGACGGCCTTACCGATGAAGGTGAAAAACAAATCTATAAAACTGATTCAAATAACCCAGACACCGATGGCGATGGAATACTCGATGGAGCAGAAGTGCTTAATGGCACTAATCCGCTAGATAGTATTAGTCCCAGTGCCATGCAAAATATAACTATCAAGGAATCTATTCAGCCAGCTGGAGAAAAGTGGTCATGGTATCTCACGAGAGCCGGGGGACTTATTTCTTTTTTATTACTCTACCTGGCGATTTTTTTTGGCATTGCGATTCGTCTTCCAGGACTCAAAAATATTTTCCAACCACTCCACTCTTATAATTTTCACGCCTGGATTTCTGTTCAAGCTTTTATTTTTGTGATTATTCACGGTCTCGTACTTTTGACTGATGAATATCTTGGTTTTAGTCTTAAGAATCTTTTTGTGCCGCTTTCTTCTACCTATCAACCGGAATTGGTAACACTAGGGGTGCTCGGAATGTATGCGATGATTGCGCTTATCCTCACTTCATATTTTCGCAAATATCTCTCTTTTCGCGTTTGGCGTGTGACGCATTTTCTAAACATCGCGCTCTATGCCCTAGCTTTTTTTCACGCTTACTATTTAGGAACGGATTTAAAATCAGGGCTTCCTCGGGAGATTTTTCTTGGGATGACTAGTTTACTTTTTGGAATGATGCTGGTGGGCATGTTTTTGAAGTTGAAAGGTGTTTTCGCGTCGAAGACAGAGGAGGTTAGCTAATTTTCTTAAAAGCAAGCGGAAGCGGACTATCCGCGTTAAATAAATTGCGAATTTATATAAAAGTAATCCCACGCTCTTCGCGAAATCTTGTTGAAAAAATCAGTGAGGGGGAGTATCGCGTGCGACTAACTGCGCCACCGGTTGACGGAAAAGCCAATGAGGCACTTGTGAGGCTCTTGGCCGAGCATTTCGATGTGGCTAAGAGCGCCATCGCAATTGTTGGTGGAAAAAGTTCGTCGAGGAAGATGGTGGATATTGAGGGAGGCGGAAACTAGCATGTCACTGTAAGCATAATTATTTAGTACTAAATTACTATGCTAAACGAAGTCATTCGAAGAGAAGAATATCTCGAAAAGATTTA
>JBAXPY010000075.1:0-3845 GCA_037132035.1 Candidatus Moraniibacteriota bacterium
CAAATAAATAAAGACATTCTCGGCCTTTTCCGAGCCAAAAAACAAACCATTTAATAAAAATTTCTTTGGAGTTTCAATTTTGATTACGTTATTTTCCATATATTATCTTACAGATTATGTGATTATCTTAACGCATTATTCAAAAAAGCTCTAATCCTGCTCAGGGCAACAAAAAACAAGGCTTACTACAGCCTCGTTTTACTTGCTCCGCGACCAGGACTCGAACCTGGAACCAATTGATTAACAGTCAACTGCTCTACCATTGAGCTATCGCGGAATATTTGATTTTTAATGTTAGACTAGCAAGAATTTGTTAGTCCAATTTTAAGAACCATTGCTTGTTCTGGTAGGGGGATTAACCTTGAACTGAGGCTGTTGCAGGATAGTTTGGCTTAAAAATACAATTTTGCAAAACAAAGTAATTCTAGCAGGTATTTGAAATAAATCAATAGTCCCATATGTATGCTACAATAGACTGGTGTGATTTTTGCTAGAAGACTATCTATATGAACCAGATTTATAGCTATCAGCGGAAAGACGTGATTGAACCGAAAAGAAATCGGCCCGGAAGAAGGCTTGTTCGTTGGCTTTTTTTCCTTCTGCTGGCCTTCTTTCTTTTTAAAGGATTTTTCTGGATTAAGGGGATGTTTGGGCAGGGGCGGGTCATGGAGATTCCTCTCGCTCAAAAGCAAAGCATAGAAACCGTTCCTGACCCCAATGCTAAATATTCTCAGATTTTAAACTATACTATTTCAGCTGGGGATATTCCGGCGGATATTTTTAGCTCGCAAGGGAAGCTGGATGCTAATGATACGGTTGCGCTGTTGACTGCTTCGAAAGATGCGTATGATTTTACTAATCTAAAGATTGGACGGAGCATCCGATTTTATTTTGAAAATGAAGTGCGTGCTACGCGCGTTGAATATGATCGTGATACTGAGCGAGTGATTATTGTTGAGCGCGCCGGAGATGATTTCGCAGTGCGAGAGGAAAAAATTAGCTATACTGTTTCGAAAGAGGCTGCCAAGGGAACAATTAACAATTTTTTTTATGCTGATGCATTGGAGTCAGGACTTTCAGAAAGTACGGTCCTAGAGGTGGGGGACATTTTTTCCTTTGATGTTGACTTTACCACCGAGATTCAGACGGGCGATAGCTTTTCGATTATCTATGAAAAGCGAACGCGTGATGGAGAAAAGGCGTCAGACGGAAATATTTTAGCGGCTAAGTTTACAAATGTCGGCACGGATTATTTCGCTTATTATTTCGATAATGATGGACAGGGTGGATATTATGATGCGGATGGGAGAGTATTGGAGCGGCAGTTTTTGAAGGCCCCTTTGAGTTATCGACACATCTCATCTGGCTTTACTGGTGCGCGGAGGCATCCGATTACGCGTAAAGTTAGCGCGCACTATCAGATTGATTATGCAGCGCCCGCTGGAACGCCAGTTGTGGCTTCGGCTCGCGGAACTGTCATTAGTGCCGCTTGGTCGGGTGGTTGGGGGAATATGGTTCGCCTTGAAAATGATAACGGCTACACTACTCATTTTGGTCATCTTAGCGCTTTTGCTAAGGGGTTGCGTTCCGGGGCGAGAGTTGGTCAGGGACAGTTAATCGGCTATGTCGGGTCTACCGGTTGGTCGACTGGGCCACATTTGGATTATGGAATTAAATTGAACGGTGTGCCAGTCAATCCTTTAAAAATGGATATGCCCAAGGGCGAGCCACTTGGCGGAGAGAAGAGACAACAATTTGAAGAGGCAAAAAAACAGTATGTTGATTTGTTAAAATGAGTTTATTTGATTGATGCGTGGAATATTTTTTAACAAACGTGCAAGTGCTGTTACTAAAGAATACCCTCATCTTTTTTAAAAAAGATGAGGGCTTAATAATAGTTGGATTTTCCAGTAAGAATTAATCTGACTTGGGTAATGCTTCCTCATTCGGCAATGACTCGTGGAATCTTTTTGTTTTTTTGTCTATATCATCAGACTCCTCAGCAGCCCTTTCTAATTTTTGCTTGAATTCTTCCATTGTTGGAGTTTGTTTTCGAAGTTCTTTTTTGGCAGCTTTATATCCCCACCAACCTAAGGCGCCCATTGCAATCATGAAAAGAAATACGATCAAAAGACATCCTCCGATAGCCCAAACCCAAGGAGATATTTTCTTTTTAGTTTCTGGCACGATTACCTCACTCGCTGGAGCGCTTGACACTTGACCTTCAGTTACTGTTTTATTTTCCATATTTTATTATTTAAATTATTTAACCATATTTCATTGTAAGCGAAAAGAGGGGAAAAGAAAATAGAGCGCAATGTTGATTTGACGAAATCAATTTTTGTGCTAAACTAGTCCAATGTCGAAATGGACATAATTTTAACTAAATAAATCCGCTTGAGAGGCTCCGAAACACTTCGGAGGTGGGTAGAGCGAAAAAACATGGACAAAGTAATTTTAGAAGCAAAAAAGAGGGATGTACTCGGGCGCAAGACTAATAAGGGTCGCAAAGAAGGTCTCATTCCAGCCGTGGTTTATGGCAAGGGAGTTTCCGGTACAAATATTTGGGTAAAGCTACTCGACTTTAAGCGGTTAATTAAGAAATCTGGAGAGAGCACCGTGATTGATCTTAAGATTGATGAAAAAGATAATCGTAATGTGCTTATTTACGATACACAAAAGGATCCAGTCCGGGACAATTATATTCACATTGATTTTTTTCAAGTGAGAATGGATGAGGAAATTGAAACAGAGGTGGAGTTGGAATATATCGGAGAAGCGCCAGCAGTAAAAGAGCTTGGTGGAGTGCTGGTAAAAAATATCGGTGCCATTGAAGTTAAATGTCTTCCTGCTGATTTACCATCTAGTATCACTGTAGACATCTCAATCCTTAAGACTTTTGAAGATCGCATTACATTAGGAGACCTTAATATTTCCAAAAAAATTGAACTGAGCATTGACCTTGAAACTGTTATTGCTTTAGTCTCTGAGCCAAGATCAGATGATGAGATGTCTGGGTTAGATACGAAGGTAGATGCTGATGTGACTAAGATTGAAGGTGTGGTTAAGGAAACCGCACCAGTCGCCGGAACTGAAAAGAAAGAAAAGAAAGAAGAGAAAAAAGGAAAATAGAAATCAACTTGTCTATTCGAAAACACTCTGCTATTTTGGCGGAGTGTTTTTTTGAGGTCAGGAAGCTTGACTAAGACAAGATCCGATGCTAAAATATTTTTTTAGTTCTTTGGTGTCCAGTGACCATATGGGTCAATGGCTGAATGGTTTCAAGTTAGTCTGTTTTTTTAAATTATCAAGGGGAGGATGGGGGATGTCGCATAAAAAGCTTGGTGACGTGAAGATACGTCATGACAGAGTAGTTGTTTTGCTCAAGGGCAGTCCAACTAAGTACAATATCGAAGCTATCACTCGGGTTTATGCAATGGCGAAAAAAGAAATTCCACCGGAGATATCTGTGGCAGTAATTACTGCCTTGCGAGACGCAGAGCGAGAGAGTGGCATTGATCAAAAAGACAGGGAATATCAATATTTTGTTCCAGCCCTTGAGAATATTGAGCGGCAAGTAACTTGTTATTGCTGAAATTATTCAGGCTGACCAATATTTCAGGACGCCCCGTTATCCCATGAGGATTGGCGGGGTTTTATTTTGCAAAATTTAATAAAAGACAACAGTTGATTTTGAGCGTTCATTATGTTAACTTGAGCTAAGTAAAGAGTCTGATTATTTTGTATGGAGATACTGATTGCCACACATAATTTGGCAAAATTTGGGAGGTATAGCCACCGCAAAACAAAACGCGACTTTTCTGGTATAATAGAATCGTGGTTAA
>JBAXPY010000076.1:0-3809 GCA_037132035.1 Candidatus Moraniibacteriota bacterium
GTTAAGGAAGATGTAAAAAGAGAAGAGTATTTGAGAAATATTTTAAAGCTAAGGGTAATAAGATTTACTAACATGGATGTTTTAAAAAACATGTCCGCAGTGATGGATAAAATTATCGAAGAATTATAGATTTTCAAATCCCCCTCAATCCCCCTTTTCCAAAGGGGGAGGACGTAATGAATTATTATGCATGAACTAATTGTTTCAATAAAGTTAGCCTTTAAAAATCTTCGTTCCAATCTGGGACGAACAATCTTGACTTTGGTCGGTGTTGTGATCGGAGTGATTGCAGTTATTCTCGTTAGCTCTCTTGGGCAAGGCGTGAAGGGATTTATCTTGGGACAAGTTGGTGCTTTTGGAACAGATCTGATTCAGGTGGAAGTGAAAGTTCCGGCAACAGGAAAAGCTTCGACTCAAAATGCTGTCGGTCAAGCGACTGGTATCCAGATTACGACAATGACAATTGCTGACGCGAAAGAAGTTGCTAAACTTCCTAATATTGCTGCCTATGCACCAGGAACAATGACGCAAGAACTGGCGAGCTATCAAAATACTAATAAGCGAGTTTTTTTGTTTGGTGTTGGCGCGCAATATAATCAAATTGATCAAAACACTAAATTGACCGAAGGTGCATTTTTTTCACAGAGTGATGATGAAAGTCTGGCGCAAGTGGCGGTTATCGGCAGCAATATCCGAGAGGCTTTTTTTGGTGACGATGATCCGTTAGGAAAAAACATTCGCATCAATAATCAAAACTACAAAGTGGTCGGACTGGCTGGTGAGCGGGGAGCGGTGGCTGGTTTTAACTATGATGATCTCATCTATATCCCAGTCCAGACGATGCAAAAAAAGATTCTCGGCATCAACTACATCCGTTTTATTATGGTCAAGGTGAGCAATGAAAAATTGATCGATGTGACCTCAGCTGACCTCACCGCAGAGATGCGCCGTTTGCATAAAATCACCGATCCCAACAAAGATGATTTTGGCGTGACTTCGATCAAGGAAGCGCAAGCGACGATTGAAAAAGTTTTCAAAACGATCAATATTTTGCTTTTGGCGCTTACTTCAATTTCTCTGATTGTAGGTGGAGTAGGTATAATGAACGTGATGTATGTGGCGGTAGCGGAACGGACATTTGAAATTGGTCTTCGCAAGGCTGTTGGGGCTAAGGCAAAAAACATTTTGCGCCAGTTTCTTTGGGAAGCAATTTTTATCACATTTTTTGGTGGGCTGGTGGGAATAATTTTGGGCTATCTTTTACTTGTTATTCTTTCTTATGCGGCAACTTCTTTTGGCTTTCCAATTAAGTTTGATCTTAGCGCAAACGCTATTAGTTTAGCTGTTGGTTTTTCTGTTGCCACGGGAGTGGTTTTTGGTTATTATCCTGCCCGTGCGGCTTCGCGTTTAAGTCCGATGGAGGCTTTGCGTAAGGATTAACCTTGAAAAATTACACAATAAATCCTAAAAAAGCGCAAGTTGTAGCGCTTTTTTGTTTGTGGTAGACTGCTAAGCAAGGAAACTGCAGGTGTCATTCCCGCGAAGGCGGGAATCTAGGCACCTCAGGTCAAAAATATCGAGAAAGCAAATTGTTTTCAAATAAGCTTTCTATAATGAAAAGCTGGATAATTTATAATTCGATTTTTTAAAATTTAAAACTACTGGAACCTGGATTCCCGCCGGAGTTTATACTCGTGAAACGGGTGCGGGAATGACAAGGATTAAAACATATGGAAACTAACGAAGAAAATAGGATTCAAGATGCTGAAATTTCCCAAACGGTCAAGGCGGAAGATTTGCAAAAAGAAAATGTGAGAGAATCTATTGATGGAAATGATGAAATTGAAAAAGAAGCGCATGCTAAAAAAGCTAAATCAGAATTGCGCTCACGCCTCATTCTCACATTAATACTTGGATTTTTGGTGGGCATTGCATTTAAGGCTGAGGCACTGAAGAAAATTACTATTGGCTATGATGACTATTTGATGAGGATAAAATCGCAAAGCTTTAATATTAATGAGATTCAAACTAAGCTGCAAAAGCAAATCGAGGATGATGCAAAATTGCAAGAGCAAGGTGGCAATGTTGATGATTCAGGAGGCGCGGATGATTCAGTTGCTCCGGCGTCAGATGGTGCGCAAGCTATTCCAGGAGGAGCGACTAATCAAGAAGGAAATTAATTTTTTTTAAAATAAGCTAAAATAATTTTATGGAAGAGGATATGCAAAAAGAAATCGAGGCGAGGGAAATGATGGAGCAAAAAAAGAAAATGCAAAATTTGATTTCCATTATCATCTTGCTCTCGGGAATGTTTTTGGGGAGCCTTTTCATTGATACCGCGCAGCTTGTGAAAAAGAGTGGTTTTTCTGCAAAAAATCTCAATAAGTCTGATATTTTCGAAGCTAGTGGAAAAACATGGGTGGCGTATAGTGAGCCAGCGGTTACAGTTTCAGTGATTAATGATGATGCATGTGAAAAATGTGATGTTTCCGAAGTGTTAGTTTGGCTTCGTCGCATTGTGCCAACTGTCTCAACTGAAAAAGTTGATTATAAATCAGATAGTGGCAAGGAATTGATTGATAGATTCGGGATAAAGACATTGCCAGCTTTTATTTTCGCAGAACCTGTGACGAAAACCGATTTTTACACTCAAGCAAAAACTCTTTTTGATGAAAAAAATAGTCAATTTTCCCTGCGAACGCAGGATATTGGGATCCCTGTAGGAAAATATCTTGCCACTCCAACGATAAATGAAGGTGATGCTACTGCTGGGGCAGTTGACGCTGCTGTTAAGGTGGTAGTTTTTTCTGATTTTCAATGTCCATATTGCAAGCTTTTCCACAAAGCAATGCGGGATGCGATTAAAAATTATGGTGACAATGTTGCGTTTGATTATAAGTTCTTGCCACTTGAGATTCATTCTCAAGCTAATAATGCTGCGCTAGCCTCTGCCTGTGCATTGGAACAGGGGAAATTTTGGGAATATGCTGACAAGCTTTATGCCGATCAAACAGTTTGGGGTGGGACTAAAGATGTGAGTAAATTTAAGGAATACGCAAGGACTTTAAAACTGGATAGCGCTAAGTTTAACCAGTGCTTGGATAGTAAAAAATATCAAGATAAGATTGATGGCGATAAAAAAGAAGCGGATAGCTTTGCTATTTCTGGAACGCCAGGCGTGTTTGTGAATGACCAATTTCAAGAAGGTGCTGTTTCCTATGAACAGTTGAAGTCGTCAATTGAAACGGAATTGGGCAAATAAATTATATATAAAATAGATTTGCGTAGAGACGCCCCGTTGGGGCGTCTTTTGTATGATTAGTGATGATTGTAGAGACGAGGCAATGCCTCGTCTCTACAATAATAAATAAATTTATGCTATACTAGTCTAATGAAATACTACAAAGACACAATGGAAATCATCTTTTTTGCGCGGGGTGGTCAAGGGGCGAAAACCGCGGCGGAAATTATTGCTCAGGCGGCGGTGCTTGAAGGCAATTTTGTGCAAACTTTTCCGAATTTTGGTCCGGAGCGCAGTGGTGCACCGACCAAAACCTATTTACGCATTTCTAGTCATACTATTCGCACCAAAGAACCGGTCGTTGATCCGGATGTGGTGGTGGTTTTAGATGACACGTTACTTTCTAGCCAAAGAGTGACAGAGGGGTTGGACAAAAATGAGGCGTTGATTATTAATTCGACCAAGAGCCCGCATGAAATTCGAGATCTCATCCGTTTTGACGGAAAAATTCACGCTGTGGATGCTAATGGAATTTCCATGACCATCGTTGGTCAACCAAGACCAAATA
>JBAXPY010000077.1:0-3766 GCA_037132035.1 Candidatus Moraniibacteriota bacterium
GTAGTATTTTCTGAGTGCTCTTTTTTGAAATTGACAAATCTATTTTTTAGATTAATATTGGGGATTGTTGGTGAACATTAACAATTAAAAGAGGGAGATTGGGAGATGCTAAAAGCGGAAAGACAAACTGTAATGGCATTGGTATGTGTTGCTATTTTAGCGGTTATGGTGGTAGCAAGTTTTGAGGGACTCTTCGGGATGGTTGATGAGGGGGAGATTATTGGGATTCAATTGCCATTTAAAAAAGGCATAACATGGCATACTGAACCAGGATTGAAGCTGAGACTTTTTGGAAAGCTGATTCGATATGATAAAGAATTTAGTTTTGTTTTTCGCAATATGGACACTGGGAATGTCAAAATCGTTGGGTCTATTTATATCAACATTCCGAACGATGAAGTTTTTTTGAACAAATTGGCCCATCAATATGGCAGTCGAGATTCAATTAAATTGAAACTTTTGCAACCCGTATTTGATCGCGCAATTTTCCGTAGCGCACTTCTTATGGCATCGATCAAGAATGACGCTGATAGGCGAGAACAAATGAGATTTTTCATTGAAGATCAGGCGGCAATTGGGATATATAGGACAACAGCCAAAAATGAAAAAAATATAGTAACTGTTGATGTTCTCTCTGATCCTCAAAATCCTAATAACTATTTACGGGCGGAGATTTCTCCGCTGTTGGATTATGGATTGAAAATTCATGATCTGATTATTCACGAATTTGTTTTTTACAAAAAAAACAGGATATATTGAGGAAACTTGAATGGGTGTTGGCAGGTGGGAGATGAATGCAAGTATAATAGAGATGAGAGGCGGACAGGGGAGTGTCTGCCATTCTTTAGTGAGACAATTTTAAAAGGAGGTGTGCAATGGTAAGAAAAGATGATATTTGTAATTATTGCAAAAAAAGAATTAATTGTGTCGAAGATGGAATTTCCATCGGCCCATGCTTTGATTGTCAGGCCAGACAGTGCAAATCTATACTTTTGCAGTGCTACTGTGCTCCGAAAGATATTTCACTGCAAGATCTTGTAAATTTTGCTCGTGAGAGATATGTATAGGTGCGGAATGGGGAAGGAGAATGTTCCTTCCTTGTTTCATTATTATTTAATAACCTAATGGTTATTATGTATGGAAGAGGAAAAAATGATTATTTTTTAGTTTAGGACCATCTTAGGTCCTTTTTTTAATCAAAAAATACAAATACAAATACTTGACAGGATTTAGCTGGTTGATATAATGGGGTTTTGTGATGGTGAGTCGGGTTGATTGATTTTAACAGGGGAGGCATGAAATAAGATGCAATTGAATAATATTGTTTTTTGGATTTCTTATTTTGCATGCGAAAAAATTATAGTTCGGAAGGGGAAAATTTTTTTGGTTTTTTTGAAATTAACCAATTTTAGCAGTTTGCTTTAGGTTGTTTTTTTTTGTGTCATACTTGTGAATCTGGCGTGAGAGGGGCAATGAATAATAGAGGATGAATTCCTCATTTAGTAAGTTTGTTAATTTAAATATATGAATAAAATAAAAAAGCTGTCTATGATACAGCTCAAACAAAAAGAAATTCGGATAGGGAAAAGAATTATGGCGATGGTGATGTTGCCTTTGATTGTTTTTCAAATGACCTCAATGAATTTTCTGGCGATGGAAATGATGACAGCTCGCGCGGATGAAGCAGTTGTTACGGTGGACACTCCAAAAGAAGAAGCGCCAAAAGAGGAAGTGACAACAAAGGAAGATGCGCCGAAAGAAGAAGTTAAGAAAGAAGAGGTTGAAGTTGAAACTCCAAAAGTTGAAGAAAAAGTCGTGCTCGAAGTGAAAGAGGTTGTGAAGGAGGAAGCTCTAGTTGAAGTGAAAACTGAAAAACCAAAAGAGGAAGTGACCCCGGTTTTGCCAGTTGAGACGATTGTTCCGACTGAAGTTGCTCCGGTGAAGGAAAATAGTACGCCAAATGGTGACGCTGTTTTGGACACCCCTTCGACCGAAACTCCAGTAGCGCCAGAAACTGAAGCAGTTGTTCCGACTGAAGACGTGCAAGGGATGATTGCGCCAGAAGCGACCTCAGCTGAGGTTCCTGTCGTAGCGCCAGTCGTGCCAAAAGAAACGTGGCTTGTGAGTGGAAACAAGGCGACAACAACAGGTCCGGTGGAGCTGGGGAAAACCTATGTCGCTCCGCAAAATGATTCAGTGACCGTGACTTTCACTGAGTTGCCAACAAATCCTGGCACACTTTCGATCAAAGAAATTGTTCTGACTCCCGCACAAGTGAAATCACTTGGCGCACTTTCGAATTTTGCCTATGACGTGACGTCATCAATGGCGGACGGAACTTTTAAATATGAATTGACTTTGCCAAAACCAGAAAATCAAGAAAAGGTGCAGATCAAGTTTGCGGAGACGATGGCGGGGCTGAAAAATGCGGATGTGATTCCAAATTCTGATTTAAAGTCAGGAAGTAATTCTGTTGGTGTAGCATTGAATCACTTCACAATCTTTGTTGCGGCTAGGGGTAATGATTTAGCTGATGCCACGATAACATCCGGAATATATATCGTGAGTCCTGCTATGGGTGGATCTGGAACTATTACCGACGTTCCATTTGGAACTAGCAGGGCTGATTTTCTGGGGGCTTTTTTAGCTTCAGGTGCATTTAATCAATCCTGGGATGATAGTGAAGTATCCGATCCAGTTGTTACGGGTAATCGCTTAGTCATTACTGCTGAGGATGGAATAGCAAGAACAACTTATGCTGTTACTGTTGATAATGACACAACCTCGTCAACCGTCATTCTTGCTGATAATCACGCTGACAACATCATAAGAGATGTTGATGCTATTATTATCACTGCTACATTCACAGAAGCTGATATGATTGATGAAGTAAGGGCACCAAGAATAACTATTAGTGGTACTCCTGCTCTGGTAAATAATGTTCTCATGGTGAAGAGTGCTAATTTGATTTGGACATATACTTGGGATGTTCCAGCGGGAAATGATGGCGTGCATACTGTTTCTATTTTGGCTTATGATAGAGCTGGAAATGTTAGCGATACAGCTACAGGAAAAACTTCTTACACAATTGATAATATTGTGCCAACATGCAACGTCGTTTCTGTTATAGAAGGGGCGCATTCTGAAAATATTTATACTAATGGAACGGATATATATTACGGACCAAATTTAGAATTGGCTGCTGATTTCACAATTTCTGCATCATCAACTGATTTCGGATCCGGAGTGAATTCGGTGAATTTTGATACTATAAATTTGGGACTTGGAGCTGTCGGAGGAGGGAGTGATTCGATAGTCCCATATGTGTCATCCGCGTACACCATAGGGGTTGGTTCAAGTTCTGATAGTAGGACAAACCCACAACATGTTCATTGTGTTGATAATGCTGGAAATCAAGCCCAAATTGCATTTAATGTTTATATAGATGATTTTGCACCAACAATAAGTATAGTTGCCTTGGATCATTATAATGTTCAAGGTGGATCAACGATAACAGTTACTTCTGATGGTATAGATCGTGGTGTCGGAGTAGCGGCTTGTCCGGTCTATTGGTCAGCGAATGCTACATATGATGGAGGGGATATTTTTTTGGGAGATCTCGGAAGCGACTGTGACGGCGATATCACTGTTCCTGCGGGCGCTGGAACATTTTATGCGATTATATATGGAGTGACGGATAATGTTAACAATCCGCAGTACATCATCCAAAATCGAATGATGGCCCTAGTCGATTTATCATTTAAAA
>JBAXPY010000078.1:0-3643 GCA_037132035.1 Candidatus Moraniibacteriota bacterium
GTATATTATTAACATGATAAAATTATATAACTGAATATTATTATTTTTAGTTCAAAAGATTTTTACAATTACGTAAGTAAAGATATGGAAAATTCATTGATTGATATTATTGAAAATAATAAAAACTAATGGAGCAAGTTTTGACAAATGAAATACCTAACATCACAGTGAAAGATGTTAACGTTATCTATAATGAAGGCAAATCGAATGAGATGCGGGCGCTTGAGGGCATCAATTTGGAAATATTTCCCCAGGAGTATGTGATTATTTTTGGTCCTTCAGGTTGTGGAAAATCGACTCTGCTTTATTCCATCGCAGGGCTGCAAAAGCCGACCAGTGGTGCGGTCATGATTGACAATGAGGATATTAGTGCATATGGAAAAAAGAAAATGGCCTGGTTCCATAGGCGAAAGATGGGAATGGTTTTTCAGGCTTTCTATCTGATTGGGTCTCTTAGTATTTTGGATAATGTCGGTTTGCCAAAAACTTTCGATGGGGTTAAATTGTCTGAGCGAAAAGCCAAGGCACTTGAGCTTTTGGAGCGCTTTAATATCTCCAATCAATCTGATAAATTTCCCTCAGAACTTTCCGGCGGACAAAAGCAAAGAGTTTCGATTGCAAGAGCGCTAGTGAATAATCCAGATATTATATTAGCCGATGAGCCAGTGGGAAATCTTGACTCAAAATCATCGCACATTGTGATGTCAATTCTCAAGGATTTGAATGAGATTGACAAAAAAACCGTTATTCTTGTTACACATGATCCTGCTCATTTGGAATTCGGCGACAAAATCGTGCATATGCGCGATGGAAAAATAACAAAGATTGAAATTGTTAAAAAGAAAAAGACAACAGCTGAAAGCTTTATTTTCAAAGATGGTAAGGTGCGGGAGGATTTGGTTAAGGAGGAATATATCCCGCTTGATTTACGCCATTTGATGCGATCTTTTCGTGGTCTTACGGCAAATCAAATCAGTAATTTGCTCGTGCCATTCAAGGCGCAACAAATTTTTTCCCATTTGTTTTTTTCAATGACAAATGATCAGGTTGAAAGAGCGATCAAGAAGGTGGAAGATTTTCTTTATTTGAAAAATGAGTTTGATTATTTCTCAAAAGAGTTAGATTTGTCGCTGGATAAGGGTGGCGCAGGTTGGGACAAAAGAACCGCTGAGCGTTTTGCTCTAGAAGTCAAGCAATTGACGGATCAAGCAAAGAAAATCAGTTTCACAGAAAAATCCAAGTCGGCGCAAGAATTAACTCGCTACATCGACCTTAGATTGAAATTGAACTTAGATGATGCTAAAAAAAGTTTATTAGCCGGAGTCATCGTAGACAGGCTAGAAAATCGTATCGGCAAGGATGAGTTTGAGAAATTAATGGATATTTCTGAAAAGCACAATGGATTGGATTTCGACAGGAGAGTTGCAATCAGAATCGCTAGGGAATTGGAACTACTATTGCTTTTGCGTTATTCGGGCTAATGCAGTATTTGCGTTTATCCTAAATCTTTAAGCAAAAGTTAGTGCGGGATAAGTTATAAAAAATAAAATGAATATATTTGATCTACTAAAACTTTCCACTAGAATGTTTAAAGCCAGAACGACAAGAACGCTTTTGACAATTTTGGGTATGGGTGTCGGTATTGGGGCAATTCTCTTTTTGGTTGGCTTGGGCTATGGAATTCAAAAGACGCTTCTGGAAACAATCACTACCGCTGATTCACTTTTGGCACTGGATGTTTATCCGGGTGATGGCAGGACCGTGATTAATTCTTCTGATATTGATAGTATAAAAAGTCTAGATGGAGTGGAAAAGATCAGCCCGGTTTTTGAGACAATGGGTCAGATGAAGTATAATAACTTGGTTTCTGACTCGAAAATACTCGCTGTTGACACAGATTTTATTAAATTAGATGGAATTAAGATTACTCAGGGGTATGATATTAATAGCAATGAGCCAAATGGTGTGGTTATTTCTGACTCTTTGGCAAAAATTTTTGAAAAACAACCACAAGAAATGCTGGGGAGCGATTTGATTCTTTATCTGCCAGAAAGAGGTGAGCAAAAAACGGATAAAATCGAGATGCATTTCAAGATTATCGGTTTTACTGAAAAGAAAGACATTTTAATCTACATGAATTCGCAAGTCATAGACAAAGACGTTACTAATCTCACATATACCAGGTTGAAAGTTAAATGCAACTCAAGCACAATCTTGCCGACAGTGAGAGAAAAAATAACTGAGAATGGCTTTATTGTTTCCGCTTTAACGGACTTAATTAGACAGGTTGATCAGGCTTTTGGAGTGATTCGAATTATTTTAGGATTTTTTGGAGCGATTGCACTTATGGTTAGCGCGATTGGAATGTTTAATACGATGACCGTGGCGCTTCTTGAGCGGACGGAAGAAATTGGTATTATGAAATCAATTGGCGCTTCAAACTATGATATTTTGTGGATGTTTGTTTTTGAGTCAACAATCATGGGTTTTCTCGGAGGATTGTCTGGGATGTTTATTGGATTTTTTGGAGGGCAAGTCTTTAATTTCTTGGTCAATTTTCTGGCGCAGAGGTTGGGTGGGGCAGCGACATCACTTTTGTATTTTCCGCTTTGGTTTTCACTTTTCATCTTAGCAGTGGCGACTCTCGTGGGTTTTTTCACTGGAGTTATCCCAGCTAGAAAGGCCAGTGCAACTGACCCTCTCGAAGCGCTCAGGTATAAATAATTTTTTTCAAAAAATCGACTACGCTAATCCTTTCTATGAAGCCTTTCCCCAGTAACGCCATGGCGAGAAAGGAGGCTTAGTAGCTCGGAGGGCTACGTCGGATCAAAGTATGGCAGATTCAAATGATGGCAAGAAAAAAGGGAATAAAAAAAGAATGCTGATAGGGATTGCTTTCGCAGTTTTGGCAATCGGTTTTTTGTCAAAAATTTACACAGACTACAAGGAGAAAAATAAGGTGGCAGCGGTTGTTTCTTCCGGGTTTAGCTCTAAGGTTCTCGGACAAGAGGATGCTAGTGTTGAAAGCGCTACAAAGAAAGAAGAAGCATTGGCAAGTAGCGAAAATTTTAACGCTACACAGATAAGTGTGAATGGAGGAGTGGGACTTTCTGATGTGTTGGTGGATTTTGAGGATAGCGGGGTTCTTACGATTAGTAATGTTAAAAGTGAGTTATACACCATAAAAGATGGAGAAAAGAGTGAAGTGAAGGCGATAATCAGTTGTCAGACAAATAAGAAAACTACCATTGAGATAGAATATTTCAAGAGTGGAGAGAAGGTTAATAAAATCATGAAAGATGACTTTTTCGGTCTAAATCATATGGTTATAATAACGGGACTTGATGCTGATTCGGTCTATCGTTATTCAGTAAAGGCCGTCGATCCCAATGGGAATAAGGCTAGTTCAGATCAATTCGTTTTCTATACTGGCGCGCCGAATGTTTCTCTCATGGATGTCCTGAGTAACGCCACGCAAAAAGTTTTCGGTTGGGCGATGAAAAAATAAACAGTAAGATTGACTTTTGAGACCCCGATTATTCGGGGTTTTTGCTTTTTTTGGTCGTAATTTGCCATTTATGCTATAATTTAGTCATAAAAAGCTAATAAAAATAAATTTATGCAACTGAGAAGAATCCAAGAC
>JBAXPY010000079.1:0-3536 GCA_037132035.1 Candidatus Moraniibacteriota bacterium
AAATTCTGATGGTGTTATTGGTGTAGATGGCGGTGGCGGTTAGATTGCCATTGACGTCCACTTTTTGGAGCGGATTAATTGTGCCAATTCCAACATTTTGATTGGGCATGAGAAAGATATTGCCACTGGCTGTTGTTTGCAAAGTCAAATCATTGGCCGTTCGATTGATAACGGAAACAAGATCGAGTTGACTCTCTAAATCAATCTGGCCATCGGTAATGTCAATATCATTGCCAGCAGCATAGTCGGTACCAATACCAGCAGAGTTCCAAGAAGTCTTGCAACTTCCATTGATGCAAAGTCCGGTGGCATCAGCGTAGCCAACGATTTGCAGTTTTTGACTAGGAGCGCTTGTACCAATCCCCACATTACCGATTGAATTGAGTAAAATATTCCCACTAATTAATGTTTGAAAAGTCAAATTCGCACTAGATTGACTTATCGTAGAGACATGGTCCAGCTGACTATCCAAGTTAAATTGAGTACCAATCAAATTGAGATCGTTGCCTGCAGTATAAGTTGACCCACCAGCGCTTGGACTAGTATCGCAAACTAACCCACTAGTTGAGGAATATGTGCATATTCTTGTATCGGTCAGTGTGCCTTCTTTGATGGAGAAAGTCGTACCCGTCAATTGCAGCAAACTTCCACCTCTCGCATATGTCGTATTTGTATCAGTATCAGCGCCCCAATAAGCATCCGCTCCGTCTGATTTAAGCACTTGGCCACTAGTGCCAACTGACAATTTAGTCCAGGAAGCCGTCGCACCTTGCCCAGTAATAATGTCTCCCCTTTGAGGAGAGCTAGCAGTAGTATCGGAATGAGAACTAGATAAAAATGAATGAGCAGTTCCAGGGGCAGTTGAACTCCAAGTGGGAATACCAGAAGACACAACAAGCACCTGCCCATTGCCGCCAATCGACAACTTAGACAAATTTGTGCCATTAGCGTACAGCATGTCACCTGCAACATAGCTAGCCAGTCCGGTTCCACCATATGACGTAGCAACAGCATTCCCCCTCCAAGTGCCACTTGTTATTGTGCCCAGCGTGGAAAGATTGGCAGAGCCAGCCCAAGTCGAAAGAGCCGGATCAACTTCAGTAAAACTAGAGAGGTAACCAACATTATTATTCCACATTGAAATATTACCCGATTTATTAGTAAGATTATCCACCGTGCTAGCAGTAATAAACCCGGTTGGATTAGTCGCACTATATGGTGTAAAAGTAAGCGCATTTGTAACATCTAAACTGCTAAGTGAAATTATTCCAGTTCTATTATTAAAAGAATCCACCTTAGTGCCAGTAAGATAGCCCTGACTCCCATGATTACCCCAGCCGTAAGCCGCATTCCAATTACCAACATTAGCATTGGTAATACTATTCGCGACTGATGAAACAAAAAAAGGATCAGTCTCAACCCCTCCGGCAGATGGCATGGTATTACAAACTAAGCCTTGAGTAAGCGAATAGGTGCAAAGTCTTCCCTCGGTCAAGATCCCTTCTTTTATCGAGAAAGTGTTATTAGCTAACTGCAATAAATTACCGGACGCTGAAAATTTACCCAAGGTATAGCCACCGGCGCTATTGCCAATCATAATTTCTCCGTCCGTTGGAGCAGTTGTCAGTCCCGTGCCACCTTGACCAATACTTAAAGTACCCTGAGTATTGGAATTCAGATTAATTTTATTCAGCTTAAGTTGTTGACCAGACACGGTGAGATATTTTTGCCCGCTAGTAGAAAAACTCAAACCACTGCCATTATTGCCACCACCCAAAACACTGTCGGGCAGATTAGTTAATTCAATTTTTCCCGCGCTGTCAAGAACAGGAATGTCTCCTGCACTATTGCCGGTTTTCTTGCCATTCAAACTGATAGCATTTCCAGAGCTAAGAGAATAGATTGAAGAAACTACTTTCTTTCGTGGAACCATCTCACTATCCTCTCCGATTTTCATACCCAAGAAGAGTTGACCGCTTTCAAGACTAGTGACGATTGGCAATTCCTTGTTTTGTCCTAGCGTAACCCGTACCACGCCATTTTTAATTGTGACAGATTGGGTTTCTTCCCAAAGCTTGCCTTGTGTATCGGAAGCACCAGAATCAGTCCGGTCTTCCGAATACAAAGCAAATCTAACATTATAATCTCCAGAAACAAGTTGACCATTTTTGTCTGTGACATAGGCCACCATTTCCATTTGCCTACTAGCATGCACGCGTGTAACAAAAAAAGGAAAAAAGATACAACAAAACAGAAAAATTAGAGAGATTTTTCTGACTCTTTTTGTTTGGTTTTCTTTGGCGGATTTATTCCAATTCATTATGCCAATATTTATTTTTTTCTTACTTGAATTGTACCACATACGCCATAAAAAAAATAGTATCAAATTGTCATAAAATTAGTTTTAAAAATAAAAAAAACGCCCCAATCAAAAGGACGCGTAAAAAAACAATAAATAATATTTTTTAATTTTAGTTTTTTCTGTCTAGTTATATTCTTTTTATATTACCCAGAAAAAAAGCATGGGGCACTCGCAAGTTTACAAGTACCCCAAAAAAGTTATTTGCTCGTTGGGAGTCGCTGCTCCCAATTTCTTGGCACCATAGCTTCATGGCGCTCAATTTTTTCCATTGTTTTAAAGCTTTCTGACGAATACACGCGCGCCCGAGAAACAAAGACACTAACTGCCACAGATGTCGCTATGACAGCGACAAAACAAACTACATAAAAAAACATACTGCTTTCGGATCTTCCTTTTTCCATTTTTTTCTCCCAGTATTTAGTTGTTTTTTTGTTATTTTTGATTGTTTTTATTCCAGTAATCATAGCACTTTTTGACCAAAAAGTCAATAGCTGGATTTTGGGCTTTATTGGGGCATTTCTGTAGAAGCGCGATTTATCGCATCTGAATCTAATAATAGAGCTCGAGACGCGATAAATAGGAGCCAAGCGCCGAAGCTCCAGAGTCTGGCTCCGATTTTTCTTCAATTATTTTCCTCTTTACAAAAATCTATGCTATTATCAATCTTGTTGTTAATAAATATTTTTTAATAAAATAAATGCAAAACCTCCAAGACCTGTTTGACACGCTCCAAGTCACAAAAAAAGAGCAAAAAGAGATCAAAAAAGAGTATAGCGATGCTCTCATGAACGCCAACGGCTATGTTGAAGTGTCTGATGAGTTGAAAAAGCAAAGAGAGAAAAAGAAACAAATCGAAGCAATGACCCAAAGTCGCATGGGAGAGCGCTATGTCCTTTTGGAAAACCTCAAAAAAAAGGCTGAAGAGCTTGATGAAGCCATTACAGACATTGCAATGTCCACTCTCATGGAAGGCAAGACCGTCGAAATCAAAGATCAATACGACAATGCCTATGCACCGACCTATAAAATTACTTTCAAAAAAGTCGCCTAAACTAAAAATAACTTTATTTAAACCTAATCGGATTATTTGCCAAAATAGTCCGATTTTCTTTTGTTTTGTTCGTGATACATCATTTAAAAATCTAATGATCGCTACTTCGATTTATCAAATAAA
>JBAXPY010000080.1:0-3395 GCA_037132035.1 Candidatus Moraniibacteriota bacterium
AAAATTATTAGTATTTTTTTTACTTGCATTAGTTGGGACCGATAATGAGTTTATTTAATCATAGCTTGATAATGCCTTGCCGTCAAATTATGGCTTCATAGAAGGAAAACTTAGTCTTGCCAAATATATATATTTCTGCTATGCTTATAATTATTCGAGGTGAGGTCTAATCTATTTAACCATTTTTTTATGCAAGATAGGGATCATGAGGTGACTAATGAGGTTCTTCGTGAAAAGCAAGTATCTTCTCAGGGAGAATATGTCGGAGTTGGCGGTTTTATCCTTGAAATTATAAAGATTATTTTTTTGGCTTTTGTAATTATTGTTCCGATTCGGGTATTTTTGTTTCAGCCATTTTTTGTTCAGGGAGCTAGTATGGAGCCAAATTTTGAAAATGGACAGTATCTCATTGTGAACGAATTTGGTTACAAAAAAACTACGGTTGCGCTGAGTGATATTAAATTTTTTTCAGTAGGAGCATTTCGGGATATTACAAGGCAAAAGGTGGTAGTTTTCCGTTATCCAAAGGATCCTAGTAAATTTTTTATTAAAAGAATTATCGGTCTGCCAGGAGAAAAAATCGAGGTAAAAGATGGTAGCTATAAAATCTTCAACAAAGAATTTCCCGATGGATTTTATCCTGATGAAAGCTCCTATCTTGCCAAGGGCGTGAAAACGACTGGAGATCAAGTGGTCACACTTAAGGATAATGAATATTTTGTGATGGGAGATAATCGGGCGTTCAGTTCAGATTCACGGGTCTGGGGAGCTGTTCCTGACGATGATATTATTGGCGAGGTGCTTCTGCGAGCCTGGCCACTTAATGAAATATCCGTCTTTTAATTCTGTGATTGTGTTTTGTTAATTTAATTTTTATTTTCATTTCCTATGCCTAAAGCAAAAAAGATTATTGACAAAGAAAAGAATGTCTCAAAAAAAGTTGTTAAGAAAATAAAAATAGAAAAACAAAAAGATGAACCGTTGGTTTTGCAAAATTTGCGTGGCATGAAAGATGTCTTGCCTCAGGATCAGGCATATTGGGAGCAAGCCAGGAGAGTAGCAGAGCGATTGGCTCGTGATTATGGATTTTCTCGAATTGATGTGCCGCTCTTGGAATTTTCTAATTTATTTACAAGAAATATCGGAGGTGGGACGGATATTGTGGAGAAAGAAATGTATTCTTTTGTTACGCGAGGGGGTGATAAGGTTTCACTTCGACCGGAAATGACTGCTGGGATTTGTCGCAGTTTCATTCAGCATGGCATGCACACCTTGTCTCGTCCGGTAAAGCTTTTTTCGATCGGTCCAGTATACCGCTATGATCGCCCGCAGGAGGGACGATATCGTGAACATTATCAAGCCAATTTTGACGCATTTGGAGAGGATGACCCGATTTTGGATGCTCAGATGATTCAAATGGCTCATCGCTTAACTCATTGTCTCGGATTAAAATCAATCCAAATTCAGGTAAATTCTATTGGTTGTGGCGTTTGCAAAAAAGATTATAATAATCTGTTAGTGAGTTATTTGGAATCAAAAAAAACTAAGCTTTGTCAGGATTGCAAAAGAAGATTGGAGATCAATCCACTTCGCGTTTTGGATTGTAAGGAGGATAAATGCTCCCAAGTTGCTGCGACGGCTCCCCAGGCAGTTGATCATCTCTGCGAAGATTGCAGGGTTCACTTTAAGACACTTTTGGAATATTTGGATGAACTTGATTTACCATATACCATCAATCCTCGCTTAGTTCGTGGTCTAGACTATTACACGAAAACTGTTTTTGAAATTTGGTCAGGTTCTGAGGAGGGGAAAAAATATTCTCTTGGTGGTGGTGGGCGGTATGATAAGCTGGTAAAGATTATGGGAGGTGAAGATACGCCAGCGATTGGCTTTGCAATTGGTTTGGAGCGCGTGATTGCTGAAATGAAAAGAGTGCAGGCAAAGTCGTATAAACCGATGAAGCCACGTGTGTTCCTGGCACAACTAGGAGGACTTGCAAAAAAGAAAAGTTTGAGATTATTTTCAGAGCTGGAAAAGAATGGAATTCTTACGGCCGAAAGTTTTGGTCGCGGAAGCTTGAAATCTCAACTGAAAATTGCGAATCGCCTGGGTGTTGAATTGACCCTAATTTTGGGTCAAAAAGAAACTTTGGACGGAACTGTAATTATCAAAAATATGACGACAGGCGTTCAGGAAACTGTTAGTATGGAAAAATTAGTAGATATTATCAAGAAAAAATTGAAAACTGATAATGTAATTATCTATCATAATCACGAGCATGAAGATGCTACCGTTGAATAAAAAATTTTAAAATAATAACAAATCCGCCTTCGCTACGCCGAAGCGTAGCTACGGCGTGACATAGTCCGCCGTGGGTACGCGTAGGCGAGCTTCGTCCCGACCTTACGTCGGGGCTACGGCGGGACGAAGAAAAGTATGGACTGTATATTTTGCAAAATCATAAAAAAAGAAATACCCGCAGTTATTATCTATGAAGATGATGACGTTTTGGCCTTCAATGATGTTCGTCCACTTGCGCCTGTGCATGTTCTGATTATTCCAAAAAGGCACATTGAAAGCTTGAATGACATCACGGAAGAGAATTCTGCGCTTATTGGCAAGATGGCTCTTGTAGCGAAGAAAATTGCTGTCGACTTTGACATTTCTCCAAAAGGGTATAAACTATTAACTCGGGTCGGAGAGTGGGGAGGGCAAGAAGTTCCGCATTTACATATGCATCTTATTGGCGGAGTGAAGCTCTATGAAAACATTCGTCCTTGGGAGAATCAATAAATTAGACAATTTTCTGTTTCGTAATTGGAGTAAATTTAGAAAGGAGGTTTTTATGATTGAGGTAAAAAGAAAAGAGCGTGAGTCACCAGAGAGTCTTATTAGACGTTTTAGCCGTCGCATCCAGCAGAGCGGAGTTTTGATGCGTGCTAGAAAAGTGCGCTTCAGGCAAGATGAAAAAAGCAAGAGCGAAATGCGCGCCGGTGCGATGTATAAAGTTAAGGTGCGTAAGGTTGTAAATAAGCTCAAAAAAATGGGCAAATTTGACGATCAAAACTTTAAAAACGTCAAAAAGAAATTGATCAAGTAATTTTTTATTTTAAAAATTTATGTTGAAACAAACAATACTTGATGACTTGAAATCAGCAATGAAAGCGGGGGATACGGCGAAGCGAGATACACTACGCATGCTTGATTCGATGGTGAAAAATGTCGAGATTGAAAAGCAAAAACGCGAAACCGGTCTCACTGATGAAGAGGTTTTGGAGGTGATTGGCAAAGCGGTAAAACAAAGACGAGACGCTTCTGCGCAATATCTTTCTGGTGGTCGCGCGGATCTTGTAGAAAAAGAAAATCAAGAAATTGAAATACTGATGGCCTATATG
>JBAXPY010000081.1:0-3377 GCA_037132035.1 Candidatus Moraniibacteriota bacterium
GTACAAAGTATTCCACGCCTTTTAATTTGACCTACAAAGACCAAAACGGAGAGGAAAAGCCAATTATCATGGGTTGCTATGGAATCGGCCCACAACGCCTTATGGGCACGATCGTAGAGATTTTTCATGACGAAAAAGGGATTATTTGGCCTGAAACTGTGGCTCCATTTAAAGTGCATCTGATTGGTCTCGGAAAAGATCTTTCTGTTGGGGACGAGTTGTATCAAAAACTAGTTGCAGAAAAAATCGAAGTGCTCTTTGATGACCGTGAAGTCTCCGCCGGAGAAAAATTTGCCGATGCGGATCTTTTGGGTTTGCCATATCGCATCATTATCAGTGAAAAATCCCTCGCTGCCGGCGGAGTGGAATTAAAAAAAAGAAATGAAAAAGACAGTCAAATTGTGAAAATTGAGGAGCTTTTAGGGAGGTTGGGGTAATATTAAATAAATGAATAAGTGTCCATTTTGTGATCCAGAAATAATTAGCACTCAGTCGATATTTGAAAATGGAAATGTGTGCGTTATTTACAATAGAAGCCCTGTGAATAAGGGGCAATGCATGGTTGTGCCTAAAAGGCATGTCACGAATATTCGCGAATTAAACCGGGATGAGTTAATCGATCTTATTACTACTGTACAGCTAGTTTCTCAGAAATACCAAGAAACGATGAAATTGGAAGGTTTTAATTATGGATTCAATGAAGGTCACTATTCAGGACAAAGAGTCGATCATTTTCATTTTCACATAATGCCACGAGTTGAGGGTGACAAAGAAAAACTTTCAGACTATCATCTTTTCCACAGAAAATCTGAAACAAAAAAAACTTTATCTCCCGATGAAATGAATCCTGTTGTGGGTGAGATGAAAAATTTGTTTTTGTAATTATTCGAAAAAAAGAGCGCTCCAATCGGAGCGCTCTTTTAGTTTTTTGGGTTCTATTATTTTCTCCCAATTCCACTATACTTGATTCCCAGTTTTTTGATTTTGTTTTTGTCGAGGCAATTCATTCCGTCGACAATGGCTTTTACGCCGTTTTTCTTAAATTCTTTTGGATCAAGCGTGGCGAACTCGCTGTGGTTTGTGACAAGGATAACGGCTGTGCATTTTTTGAGAAATGTTGTGAGGTTGGGCACATCGGACATGGAGCTGATGAATGGGTCATAACGGATGATTTTGGCTTTCTTTTTTTTGAGTTCCAAAATTATTTTGATTGCAGGGGACTCGCGGAGATCATCTACATCAGCCTTATAGGAAAGTCCCATTACGCCAATAGCCGTATCTTTCATTGGTAATTTGATTTCATTTAGGAGATCTTGCATGGATTCGACAGTATAGGCTGGCATTGAGTTGTTGATTTCTCGAGCTACGCGCAGAAACTTGTGATCAAAGCCTGAAGCTTTGGCTTTTTCGATGAGGTAATAAGGATCAACGGGGATGCAATGTCCGCCAACGCCACGGCCCGGGTAGTGGGCCATAAAAGCAAATGGTTTGGTGGCGGCGCCATCGATGACGTTTTTAACGTCGATTTCTAGTTTATCGAAACTCTTGGCTAGTTCGTTGACAAATGCGATGTTGATATCGCGGAAAGAATTTTCCACTACTTTGCAGGCTTCTGCTTCCTTGATTGAGCCCATCAGTTTGATTGGAGCGTCGATGATAGTCTCATAGAAATTTTTAGCGATTGCGAGACCAGCGGGAGAAGATGCGCCTAAGACGCGCGGGATGTTGGTGACATTCCATTTTTTGTCTCCCGGATTGATCCGTTCTGGGCAGTGACCAAGAAAAAAATCCTTGCCTTCCTTGAGGCCAGCGTTTGTAAGGATTGGGGCGATGACATCATCACAGATTCCAGGGTTGATGGTTGACTCAATCATGATGAGTTGTCCGACCTTGTGATTTTGGACAATCATTTCCGTGGCGGAGGTGAGGGGAGTAAGAATCGGAAAAAATTTCTCATCAACGGGTGTTGGCACGCAAACCACAACGATATCAGCTTTTTTGAGGATAGTCGGGTCAGTCGTAGCAGTTATTTTTTTCAGGAGTTGTTTTCTTTCTTCGATAAATTCTTCCTTGAAAGGACTTTGACCTTTTTTAATTAAATCAACTTTCTTTTTATCGAGGTCGAATCCAAATGTCTCATAGTCTTTTTCCGCACAACGCATCGCCAGAGGTAATCCGACATAGCCTAGACCAATAATTACTACAGATTCAAGCTTTTTTTTATCCGCCGGAGCCTGGGCGAAGGTGGACTTTTCATTTGCCATAGTTTTTTGTTGTTATTAGTTAATTTCAGACCTTCTAAATAATAGCGAAAAAGTGAATTTTTTGCAAAGGCGAGTCTTATCTTATATTGGACGAGACTGGGCATTGCACAGTTATGAGTAAATATTGTATAATTTAAACGCAGGTTAAAAACCTGCGTTTAATCTTTAAATCACAAAATAATGAATGTACGGCCAAAAATTCATCTGGATTCTTTTGAGGAATATCGTATCTCAGTTCTTCGTCGTATCGAATGGATGTTGCAGAATCACTATAAGGATTTGAAAAAAATTACGATGAAGGATATCAAGAAGGACGAAGGAGAGATTAATTGCTATGAAAATTTTAATCAACTAGAGTCTATCGATCCCAATAAGATTATAATCTTGGATGATGACAAAATTAGTTCAACCCCAGCAGAAAAAGCCATCTTGGCTGGGAAATTTTTATGGGAACATACGGCAGCTGGGGAGGCGACGCGTTTAGGGTTGGGGACGAAGTATATCTTGAATTTAAGTCAATTTACTCTTGAAGACGTTGTTTTTCATATAAAACGTGAGGCTTTGTCTGAATTAGAAAAAAAAGGCATCAAGGGTGCGGAATTGTCCAAGGAAAAGAAAAGAATAAATAGAGAAGTGACTAATGAAAAAGTATTGGCAGTTTGCGAAGGTGATCCAAGGAGGCTAATGGATATATCTCTGGGTAATCGCCATATGCTTCAGATGGCTTTTGATGTTTTTAAGATTGCCAAAAAAAATCACAAGGATCCTAAGGCTGTTTTGGCGAAGCAAACAGCACTTATTGTTCTCAATGAACAGACGGCCGAAGAGATCTTGGAGGAATTTAAGCAATTTAATTTCTTCTGCTTGAATCCTAAGAAAACCTTTTTCATGATTCAACGCAGTTTTCACGGAATTTATATCAAAGAAGGTGACTTGTTTTATGACCCAACGACCGAGAAGAACAAGAGACTGCACAATCATGGACAGATGATGATGCAAAAAACCCATGACAATGTGATTTTTCGCGTTGATTCAAAAAACACCAGCAAAAGGGAATATATTACTAATAAAGAATTCGAAAAGATTCTCACTGCCCATGATGATTTATTGTCC
>JBAXPY010000082.1:0-3314 GCA_037132035.1 Candidatus Moraniibacteriota bacterium
TATTAAACTACAAACTAAAACTGCCACTTTTATTGAACGCAAATCAGGGAAAGCTTCTGGAAAGTTTTAGAACTTAAATATACAAACAAGCACCAACAATCCAGACCCAAGGACAAACGAACATAATAATGCCCAAAAAAAGTTTTTATCAATATATTTGACTTCTATTTTATTCGTATTTTTGGGATATACAATTTCCATTGGCTTATCTCCCGAATCGATTTTTTCAAATTCTCCTCCATTGATGGAATAATAGAATCCGGGGATGGATACGAAGTTGAAAACAATTATTCCTGAATCGGAAGAATCCGGATAAGCAATGACATTATTTACTCCCTGGGTGAATCTAATGTCATTGCCACCCTCCTTTGAATAGACGAGCGGGCGAGCCAGAGCATTCTCATAGAGCGCGATGTCTTGATTCTCTGACCGCACTTGCAATTGAGTAAACTTCCTCAGTCCTTCCTTGCTCTCCCGATTGTTCTGTGTAATGAAATAACGTACGCCCCAGGAACTAAGATAATCCAAGACATCTCGTGATAGCGGTCTTTCAAATGTGTTGGTCCGATTCAGATGAAGACTGACCTTATCATTAATTTTCGAGACAAGCGCGTCATATCCGCCAAAATGATATTTATCAAACAGGGTAGCATAATCGTGAGAATAAAATTTATAGTATTTGCGAGGGTCAACCCTTCTGGTCCAAAGAGTGAAAATCTTGCCAGGATTTTGATTGAGAATATCATCCACTCTCTTGACTTCGTTCTTATTATAAGTCTGCGCGACTTGAAATTTTTCAATCGCACTATTATTAGACATTCGAAAAATTACCACGACATTCAAGATAATTGCCACCAAAACAAAAAGGTAAGCCCACTGTCTTCTGATCGCTTGAAAACCAGAAAGTATCATCAGAAAAACCAATTCCAAAAAAAAGGCAAAGAAAATAAAATATCGAAAAGACCAGCGAAAATATCCCAATCCCAAGTGATAAAATATTTCGCTAGCCTTGGTGGAGATGATCAACGCAAAACAGCCCGTAATAAAATAAATAATTATTTTTTTTCTTTTAACCAGACTCTTGAAATTAAATAGGATCGTCGCAAAAATGATTGGTCCCATAAAAAACAATTGACTTCCTGAGGCAAATATATAATATTGCCTGAAACGAAAATACTGCGCTCTGAGAAACACATCCATACTCAAGCTATTTGAAAGTGCTTCAAAAAGGGTCAGCTTCTGGCTGCGCAAGGCAGAAATTGATTGCGCATAAAAAACCGACACAAATAGAGGAAAAATAAGAATACCAAAGAATACCAGTGATATAAAATAGCGCGAAAAAAACTGCCAACAATTCTCCCTTTCCGTTTTTAGCGCTGATAGCTTTTTCCTAAAGTTATATCCAAAAATAAATTTCAGTAAGATAAACAGCCACTCTAAAATAAACAGGACTGCCAACCATTGAATATTGCCTTGAAAAAAAATTAGCGCCTTGACCACTGACAACCAAAGCATATCCTTTGTTCGATGCGATTTGATCAGTCTTTCCAAGAATAAAAAATTGAGCGGCAAAAAAGCGGCAAAAAAGCTCGTGGCAATCCAAGACTTGGCAAGTAAAACAGAGAAAGGCAAAGTCACCCAAAGCAGTGCGCCAAGAATTCCAAGCTTTCCCGTAATTTTGAATTCTCGCAGCAGGAAAAAGAAAGCTAGTCCGGCCATCACTAGATGAATATAAGCCAGAGCGTCAATCGTGAGAAATATGTCATCGCTAATCAGTTTGGAAATCATCACACCCAAATATCCAAGAGGATACAGAACACCACTCTGCCCTTGCGCCAGATAGGTCTGTCCTGAAAATTGGTGGAAATTAACGAAAGGAATCTGATGCTGAACAATCAACGAGTTCCAATTATTAACATAGTAAGACAAAAATTGATTGGCATTATCACTCCAAAGAAAAAAATAGGGTTCTCGATATTCCAGAATGAAAAAAAAGACTGAAATGAAAAAGAGCAACAAAAGAACACTTTTATATGTTTTATCTAAAACAGCTTTAGCTCGGAAGTCCGTATATAGTTTTTTAATTCTTTTCAACATAATCTAGATTTTATTATTCCTGCTATTTATCAATCTGAGTTTTAAAACTTTCCAGAAACTTTCCCAAATGATATTAAAATTAAATTTTGATTTTCCAAGTCTTCGCTCCGTGAATATGATTGGAATTTCCTTCACTCTAAAATTGCCTTTTATGGCATAATGCGTTGTTTCAATTTGAAAGACATAACCAACGGCATCGATATCCTTTCTCATGAGGTGCTCAACGACTTGACGCCGATAGCATTTATAGCCAGTCGTTAAATCACGAACTGCCAGACCCAAAATCAACCTGGCATATAAGTTTCCAAAACTGCTCACAAACCGACGACGCATATTCCAATTATCAATCCTACCTGCTAACACATAGCGCGACCCAATCACCAAATCGTTTCGATCCATATGCGAAAGGAAAAGAGAAATCTGCCTTGGATCATGCGACAAATCTGCGTCCATTTCAAACAAGTAGTCTGCACCACACTCTATCGCATAGCGAAATCCCTCCAAATAAGCCGTTCCAAGTCCCATTTTTCTACTTCGACAGATTAGATGCACCCTAGAATCAAATGACTTAAGACCCCTAACTATATCTGATGTACCATCAGGAGAATTATCATCTACCACAATCGCTTCTAGCCCATCTATAGCCAAACCTAAAATGATATCAATCACTTTCTCAATACTTTCTTTTTCATTATAGGTAGGAATAATTATAGCAATTTTCATAAACCAATACTAACACAAAAACGGAGCAGTCGCACCCCGTCCTTGGCTAATTTTTCTTTCGCTGTCCTATTTTTTTGACAAATAAAAAGCTGGCACCAAAGCAGAAAATACCACTAAAGCTGATAAAATAAAAATGGCAGAAAGAGGCAGGAACAACAAAAAAACAAAAGAAAGGCTAGCAGCCAAAATGTAGCCAACCGGCATCGCTGTGCGAAAAAAACCAATAAGATCAACATCATCACCGTCAATTCGTTTGTAGAAATAGGAATCGCGTAAAATTTCCACCATCGCCGCTCCAATTCTTGTCCCCAACATAACTAACGACCAAATAAGAGCGCTTGGAGAATTAGTCAGATACACTGCGATAGCAGAAAATGCCATTATAAAAAGAGCAAATATTAAGAGTTTTTTTTCTCCCATTTTCTTATCAGCAAGAAATCCCATTGGATATTGTAAAACAACAAAAGGCAAAAGCATCACAGAAAAAATAATAC
>JBAXPY010000083.1:0-3224 GCA_037132035.1 Candidatus Moraniibacteriota bacterium
GCTTAATACACTATCAATTCAAGTAAACTAGCATTGTTGTTAATTAGTGCCGAGCCTTTATTTTAAGCTCGGTTTTTGTTTGAGAGAATTATTTTTGGAAGCTTAGGATCTATGTTTTTAACATGAAGCTAGGTTTTTTTAAGTAGCTTGCCAAAACCCAAAAACTAGTGTAAAATTTGTTTCCAGTGGGGACCTTTTGCAACTTTGACAGCCCTAAATACAAAGCTTAAATTAAATAGCTTAAAAAATACATCAGCTAACTTATAAAATGAAAGGAGTTTCGATGTAATATCGAAGTTCTTTGTGGAAAGTTTTTATGTCAAAAAATAAACCTAAAGATAGAAGTCAAATTATTGTGCGCGGAGCACGTGTTAATAACTTGAAGAATGTTGATGTTGAGATTCCGCGAGATAGGCTCGTAGTTATTACGGGCCTGTCTGGTAGTGGAAAATCTTCTTTGGCTTTTGATGCGATTTATGCTGAAGGTAACCGACGCTATTTAGAAGGAATGTCGAGTTATGCGACACAGTTTTTGGATGTGTCAGCTAAGCCCGATGTGGACAAAATTGAGAATCTTACTCCAACAATTTCTATCGATCAAAAAAGCATCGCACGCAGTCCACGTTCGACCGTTGGAACGCTGACAGAGATCTATGATTATCTGCGCGTGCTTTATGCTAAAACTGGAATGCCACATTGCCCGCATTGCAAAACACCACTAGAGAAAATTACTAATTCAGAGGTCTTGGAAGATATCCTTAATTCTCCTGATAAAACAAATATCGCGATTCTTGCGAAACTTAATGGTAAGGAGCGAAATTTGAAAGAGACCTTAAAAAGTATTAGCCAGCTTGGCTATGCACGACTTCGGTTTAAGGGAAAAATAATGTCACTTGCTGCGGCATTGGCGCTAAATGATGTTGACGCGGATGAAACTTGCAACGCTGAGATTGTGATTGATCGATTGGTTCTGAACAAAAAAAATCCTGATCGAGAGAGGATTTTGGATTCAATCGAGACTGCTTTTAAATTGGGCAAAGGTATGGCTGTAGTGATTTGCGATAACGAAGCTGAGAAGATATATAATCGTGATTTTGTGTGTAAAAAATGTTTTTTTGAAGTAGCTGATATCACTCCGAAACATTTTTCTTTCAATAGTCCCGAAGGTGCCTGTCAGCATTGCTCCGGGCTTGGTATAATCAAGGAAATTGATGAAGATCTCTTGATCCCAAATAAAGACCTAACGCTCGCTGAGGGGGCGATTTTGTCGTGGAATAAATCCGGCGGTCGGTCGAGTGTGCTTGCGAGTGGGAACAATATTTTAAAAATGCTAGGGGATAAATATGGATTTTCTATCGATATTCCTGTGAAAAAAATCAGTCGTGAACATTTAAATATTGTGCTCTATGGTTCGAATGATCCCAATATAATTTTCGAAGGCGTTATTCCGACAATGAAAAAGAAATATGAAGAATTGAATTCCAACTATCTCAAGAGTGAGATTGAAAAGTATATGATTGAAAAAGTTTGTCCGCTTTGTTCTGGTAAGCGATTGAAAGGTGAATATCTTTCAGTTCTTGTAACTGGGAAATCGATTGATCAGGCTGTGGATTTATCCCTGGTGGATTTTTCTATTTTTCTGGAAGCGCTAGAAAAAACAAACATTGGTTCGGCCAAAAAAAATGTAATATTACCATTGGTCAAAGAGATGAAAGCGCGTAGTGCCGCACTGCAAAATGTAGGCTTGGGTTATCTTTCACTTTCGCGCTCGGCTAATTCGATTTCTGGTGGAGAAGGGCAGCGAATACGCCTTGCAACCCAGATTGGTTCGGAGCTCTCTGGCATCACCTATGTTTTGGATGAGCCTTCCATTGGTCTCCATAATCGCGACACAGAAAAACTAATTGCAACAATGGAGGAGCTGCGAGAAGCGGGAAATTCTCTCATTACCGTAGAGCATGATGAGCAAATAATTCGCAAAGCGGATTGGATTATCGATATGGGGCCTGGTGCTGGTGAGGAAGGTGGGGAAGTAATTTTTTCCGGCGACCTTGCTAAGCTCTTAAAATCAAAAACTTTAACGGCGCAATACTTGAATGGCAAAAGACACGTTGGAGATAAAAAAAAGGCGCACAAAGGTTCTGGAAAATTTATTAAAATTCAGGGAGCGACGGAGCATAACTTGAAAAATATCGACGTGAATCTTCCCTTGGGGAAATTTATCTCGCTTACAGGTGTTTCTGGATCAGGTAAGTCAACGCTGGTAACCGATATTCTGTCGAAAGCCTTGGCGAAACATTTCTTCAACACTAAAGAAACTCCTGGTAAGCATAAGAAAATTAGCGGGATGGAAAGTATCGATAAAGTGATTAGTATCAATCAATCTCCAATCGGTCGAACGCCTCGTTCGAACGCCGCAACGTATACTGGCGTATTTTCACTTATCCGTGAACTGTTTTCCGAGACGGAAGAATCACGTACTCGAGGATATGATGCTAGTCGGTTCAGTTTTAATATGAAAGGTGGGCGTTGTGAAGATTGCCAGGGTGAAGGAAAAAAGAAAATTGAAATGCATCTTCTGCCGGATGTCTATGTTGCATGTGAAACATGCAATGGAGCGAAATATAATCAAAGAACATTAGAAATTGAATATCGCGGCGTGAATATTGCTGCGGTGCTTGATATGAGCGTAAGTTACGCATTGGCTTTTTTCAAGAATTCTAAATTAGTGACAGAGAAATTAGCCACACTGGAAAAAGTTGGTCTGGGTTACCTTAAATTAGGACAAAGCGCAGTAGACCTCTCTGGTGGAGAGGCGCAACGGATTAAGCTGGCGACAGAGCTTTCTCGTCGGGCGACTGGCAAAACGCTGTATATTTTAGACGAACCAACGATTGGTCTTCATTTTGAAGATATTCGAAAGCTGCTAGGAGTGCTTGATGCATTAGTCGACAAAGGTAATACTGTCTTGGTTGTTGAGCACAATGTGGATGTGATTCGCAATTCTGACTGGGTGATTGATCTTGGTCCGGAAGGCGGAACTGGCGGAGGGGAGATTGTTTTCGAGGGGTCGCCAGTAGAGCTTAAGAAATGTTTAAAGAGTTGGACGGGGAAATACCTTTAGAAAATGGAAAATGTAAATCTCAAAATGCGAAATTATAGAAAATTTATCCTCTCCCTTAGGGAGAGGATGTCCGAAGGACAGGTGAGGGAAAAGGGTGTTA
>JBAXPY010000084.1:0-3039 GCA_037132035.1 Candidatus Moraniibacteriota bacterium
TCTATCTTTTGTCATCAATATGGGGAACTTTTTTCAAGACATGGGTAAAATGGTTGGCTTGCTCCTTGAGCATACTGGCTGCGTTATTCCTCGATTTTGTTCCTTTTCTTGGGCTCCTAGTTCGAGATTTTTGCCTGCAGATTAGTGTTAAATAAAAAGCGGCTTAGCCGCTTTTTATTTTGGTAAAGTTTAGCTTATTTTCTATAGCTCTGTTACTCGCTCTACCTCATCCAGAGTTGTCTCGCCCTCCAAAACTTTCAAAATTCCATCTTGTGGCATTGTGATCATTCCTTCTTCCATGGCTTTTTGATTGAGTTCAGATGTGACTGCTCCTCGCATGACGGCTTCTTGTATTTCGCGGGAGAATGTGAATATTTCACTGATAGTTGTGCGGCCCTTATAGCCAATGTGATTGCATTTATCGCAGCCATTGGGTTTGTAGATCTCTGATATTTCCGGGATTTTGACTTCCGTTTTTGGGCTGATAGTTTTTAAAACCTTTTCCATTTTAAACTTTTCTTCTTCAGTTGGAGCAATTTTTGTTTTGCACCCACAGAGCGTGCGGACCAAGCGTTGGGCGATAAAAGCATTTACACCAGAGACAATATCCTCCGGCGCGACGCCCATATTAAGCATTCTGGCTACTGCTCCGGCGGCATTGTTGGTGTGGAGGGTGGAAAGTACGAGATGCCCCGTGAGAGCGGCTTGAACAGCAATGCTTGCTGTTTCATTGTCGCGGATTTCACCAATCATCATTATATCGGGATTTTGGCGAAGCAGGGCGCGCAGAGCTGTGGAGAAAGTATATCCATCTTTTTCGCTGACGGGAGTTTGTAGGATGCCTTCCATCTGATATTCGATCGGATCTTCCACGGTGATGATTTTGATTTCGGGATTTTTAATTAAATTTAAGATGGCATAGAGTGTAGTGGTTTTCCCGCTGCCAGTTGGCCCAGTATTTAAGACGACGCCATTGGGTTTTGATACTTCAAGCTTTATTTTTTCCAAATTTTGCTTTCTGATTCCTAGTTTATCCAAGTTCAGCTCTACAGATGATTTACTGAGAAGTCGCATTACAACTGTTTCTCCAAACCCACCCAAAATTATAGAAACACGAATGTCAACAGTTTTTTCTTTTAACTCTGTTAATTCTTCATCAAAACTGATACTGAAACGACTGTCAATTACGCCTTGTCTTGCTTCTGTTTTTACGCCGCTGAGCAATTTAATCTGGCCCAAGAAGGTTGTATATTCAGTGAGAGGAAGAGAAGCAATTGTTTGAAGGATGCCATCAATGCGGAAACGGATTTTGACGCTTTCTTTTTCTGGCTCAATGTGGATGTCGCCCACACCCAAAATTTGAGCAGCGGAAAAAATGATTTTAATGGTGTCTGTGATTTTTGTTCCAATAAGAAGCGTTTGCATTTTTTCAAAATCATTAACATTGTCCTTGGTTTTGTCAAAAAACTCCTTTTTAATCGGCAAGGTGCTACCTAGGATTTGTGACATTAATTTTTCATAAATACTTTCCAAAAAGTCCCCTTGTCCGGTAACTTTTTTCACCTCATCAATAGATGTGACACCACTTACAGCTTTTAGAATTCCATCTTGGAGCATTGTCACCATACCTTCTTCGAGAACGGCCATAGTAATCTCTGTTTCACCAGCCAGGTCAAGAATTAGTTTCTCCGTTTCTGGACTAATCGTGAGAACTTCAAAGATACCCATTCGTCCTTTGTATCCAGTATTGCCGCATTTAAGGCAACCTTTTGGGCGGTAGAGCTGATCAATGCTTTTGGGAATTTCCACTTTTGCTCGCGGAGAAATGATAGATAAAATTCTTTTAATTGAATCGATTGTTTCTTTAGCGGGAACATAGGATTCTTTGCAGCTGCAAAGCTTGCGAACTAGTCGTTGTCCGATAACGGCATTTACTGCCGGGGCAATAAAAGAGGGTTTAACGCCCATTTCAACGAGGCGGGGGATGGAGGCGATTGCGCTATTGGTGTGAAAAGTGGAAAGTACAAGATGTCCAGTTAGGGCAGAATTGATGGCAATGTCAGCTGTTTCGTCATCGCGGATTTCGCCAACCAAAATGATATCTGGGTCTTGACGCACGATTGCGCGAAGACCGGTGGCAAAAGTGTAGCCACGAGCTTTTTCGATCTGAGTTTGGGAGACTCCTTTGACTTGATACTCAATTGGATCTTCAATGGTGATAATCTTTTTATCTGGGGTGTTTAGCTTGCTGATAATGGCATAGAGGGTGGTAGTTTTTCCACTGCCAGTTGGTCCTGTAGTGAGGATCATGCCGTTTGGAGCTTCAATTTGCTTTTGAACTGTTTCATATGCCAATCCCTGTAATCCGAGCTGCTCAATATTAACATTGATCGAATCTGGATCAAGGAGTCGCATCACAATGGACTCTCCGAAGCTGCCAGGAATCGATGAGGCGCGGATAGCAATTTTTTTATTTGACAGATTGATCTCAAAAGTTCCATCTTGCGCCATATCAGAAAGATTGAGTTTCATGCCAGACATCATCTTGATTCTTGTCGCAATTCTTTTGTGGATATTGAGTGGAAAAAAAGCCACATCTTGGAGTACTCCGTCGATTCGATAGCGCAAGCGAAAATCTTTTTCTTCTGGCTCAATGTGGACATCAGATGCTCCTAATGAGTATGCCCCAGCCATGATGATATTCACGACTTCAGTTATGGGCATTTCCTTAATTCTGTCCTTTAAGATAAGTAGGTTTTTTAAAGCTGTTTCAAATTCACCAAGTTCGCTGTCATCAATCGTTAGACTTAGCTGATCAAGTATTTCAGTGAAAATAATTTTTTTGTATTTTTCCAAAACTCGATCAAAGTTGTAACTTGAAATAACAAATATTTTTGTTTGTATTCCGAGTTTTTCGGAAAAAGCTTTAAGAAATTCTCTCGCGTCTTCTCTTGTGGGGTCGGTGGTTACAATCGTGATGATCTTATTTTTTCGCTGGATGGCTATAATGCCGAATTTTCTAGCATCACTTTCTTCGAT
>JBAXPY010000085.1:0-2876 GCA_037132035.1 Candidatus Moraniibacteriota bacterium
ATTAAAGTAATAACTGGGCAAAGACGCACTGGCAAAAGTTATATTTTAAAAAGTACTATTAATGAGTTGGAATTGTAGGGTATTTTGAAAAAAAATATTATTTACCTAAACAAGGAGGATTTACAATTCGATAAAATCACCTCATATAAATAGTTGCATGTTTTTATTGAAAATAAATTGCAAAAGGCGAATAAAAATAAAAAGATTTATTTGTTGATTGATGAGGTCCAAGAAATAGGTGGATTTGAAAAAAACTATCCGAAGTTATGTGTTAGATAAGAAGTTCGATGCATTTCCAATGTCTTTGCCAAAAGAGAAGTTCTGGATAGTTCTCAGATGGACAGCGTAGCTTAGATTTTTTTTGTCAGTTCTGTGCTTGGATGAGGTGGATTGAAATTTCTGCTATAATATTTTCATGAACAAGGCGAAAATATTCTTGGTGGTGTCTTTGAGTTTTATCATTGGCGTTTTTGGCGCTTCGTTTTTTTATCCGAGTATGCTCACTCCTTTTTTCGTGCATTTGGCTTTACTTTCAGCTGTCATTTTTCTCTTTGTTTTTTATAAAAATAAAAGTACACTATTAATTTCATTGGCCCTACTGTTATTTGCCTTTGGCTTTTTTGTCACACAGAAAAAAATAGATAAAATAGCTTCATTTTCCAGTGCGCCGGAAGCAATAGATTTTTCTGGAAGAGGGATGATTACGGCAGAGCCAAAAATAAAGGATAGCAAGCAGGATCTAATTTTTTCGTCAAATAATATAAATTTCAATATTCTCATTCAAGAAAGTGCATTTAAAAATTATGCTTATGGCGAAGAAATTAATTTAAGCTGCAAATTGGAAATGCCAAAAAATATGGCCGATAGTGATTTTGACTACAAGGCCTATTTGGCACGGCAAGATATTTTCTATCTTTGCCAAAAACCAAACATTGAAAAAACCGGTCGCAATCTGGGCAATCGTTTTTATGGCGCGATAGTCGTTGTGAAAAATAAGTTTAGTGAGAAAATATTTGCGCTTATTCCTTCGCCAGAGGCAGGATTGCTCGAAGGATTAATTATTGGCGGAAGTGGAAAGCTGTCCAAGGAAATTCAGGCCAATTTTTCGCGCACTGGAATGACGCATATTGTGGCGGTGTCTGGGTATAATATCACGATTGTGGCGGAGTATCTGATGCTCATCGGACTTTTCTTGGGTCTCTGGCGACGACAAGCATTTTGGTTTGCACTCATCGGGATTTGGATTTTTATTCTCATGACCGGTTTTCCGGCCTCAGCTATTCGCGCTGGTGTGATGGGCACACTTTTGCTCTATGCGATGAGAAATGGGCGGCTAGCGAACGCCGGTAATGCGATTTTGTTTTCTGCGGCAGTGATGCTCTTTTGGAATCCACTTCTTTTGCGTTATGACGTGGGATTTCAGCTGTCATTTTTGGCCACGATCGGCATTATCTATTTCTATCCACTATTGGATAAATATTCTGGCGAAAAACTAAAAAAATATCCAACCAGCGTTTCTTTTATTGCCGAAATTCTCTTTATGTCGCTTAGTGCTCAGATTTTTGTTTTACCGATTATTCTTTTTAACTTTCAAACGCTTTCGCTTATTTCTTCCGTGACCAATATTTTAATTTTGCCAATCTTGCCAATTACAATGCTTCTGGGATTTCTGACAATTGTAATTAGCTATATTTTCAATCCACTCGCAATACTTTTTTCGTGGCTCGTTTATCTTCCACTGCATTATGAAATTTTAGTGATCGGCTATTTTGCCAAGCTGAGATATTCCGCACTAGAAGTTGGACTTTCATGGCAAGGGATGCTGGTTTGGTATATAATTTTGGTAGGCGGTGTCTGTTATGCGAAAAACAAATTAAAATGCCAAATCGAAAACTAATCTATTTTTCTCTTGGAATTCTTCTGACCTTTGTTTTGATCTTTTTTGGCGTTTCTTCTAATGCTCAAAATCAGAAATTGCAAGTGGTATTTTTGGATGTGGGCCAGGGGGATGCTATTTTGATTTCCCAGGGTGAAAAACAAATTTTGATTGACGGTGGTCCAAGCGGGCAAAAGCTGATGGAGAAACTGGGGACGTATGTGCCTTTTTGGGATCGCAAAATTGATGTGGTGATCGCGACGCATCCCGATGCGGATCACATTTCGGGTCTTGTTGATGTTTTGAAAAACTATTCTGTGGACGAGGTAATTGAAAGCGGTGCAAAAAGCGAATCGCAAGTTTTTGGGGCACTAGAAAAAAGTATTGAAGAAAAGAAGGTGGAAAAACAACTTGCTCGGCGGGGGATGAAAATAAAGCTGTCTGATGAGGCGGAGCTGGAAGTATTTAGTCCAACCGATGCCGTAATGGATAGTCTGAAGGATGATACTAATTCAGCGAGCATTGTGGCGAGACTAACTTATGGCGAAAATAGCTTCCTTTTTACGGGGGATTTTCCTCTGGAAGTGGAAAAGCAACTCATCAGCGCTGATTTGCCTATTTCTGCTGACGTGCTCAAGGTTTCCCATCATGGTTCAAAATCAGCCTCAAGTGAGCAATTTTTGACTTTTGTTCATCCTAAGGACGCAATTATCTCAGTTGGAAAAGGCAATCGCTATGGGCATCCGATGGCGGAAATTTTAAATCGCTTGCAAGATGATCAGATTAAAATTTATCGCACAGACGTTTCAGGTGATGTGGTTTATGATTGCGCCAGTGTCAAGGACAAATGTGTACTAACAACGAGTTTTTAAAGGACTTATTGGACTGCTTCGAAGTAATTTTACGTGGTTGACTGAAAGTCAGTATTTAACTATAATAAGAGAGTAGTAGTATAGATTAAATTTATGAAAAAATTAAAAATAATTTCAAAAGATAAGGA
>JBAXPY010000086.1:0-2850 GCA_037132035.1 Candidatus Moraniibacteriota bacterium
ACCACGATTCTATTATACCAGAAAAGTCGCGTTTTGTTTTGCGGTGGCTATAGCATTGAGCTCGAGAAGTATACCGTGCTCAAAGATACTACCCCGTTGGCCATTGCCGGCGTAACTGCACTTCCCCACAATGCCGTAATTTGCGGAGGACGTCCAATCATGATCATGCTCGGCGTTCCCAGTGGGAAAAGTGCGTCGGTGTATAAGGTTGTAATTTCTGATGACAAAATTATCGAGATTACTGAAGTCCTCATTACCGGTGTTATCGACCCCGCTCTGCAGTAGCCTACCAAAAAATAACCCTTTACTTGTGACATCGTTCACGAAAGGAGAAAAGTAGAGAAATTCGCTAGCCTAATGATATGTTGTGAACATTGTTTCACTTCAACCATCATTAGGCTAGTTTTTTTATTGTGCCTTTTTCCATATCTATTTCAATGAGCTCTCCATTTTTCAAAAATTTTGTCGCAATTTTCGTGCCAATAATCGCAGGTTTTCACAGCTCGCAGCTCACAATCGCTGCATGGCACGTCACGCCGCCTTCATCTGTGATGATTGCGAGACTCCGACGCATCGCCAGAACATATTCCGGCGTAGTCATTGCCGTCACCAGGATTTCGCCGTCTTTCAACTGATTCATCTCTTATGGTGTGTTCAAAATTCTCACAATTCCCTTTACAATCGAAATACTCCCCTTGCTTCCCACGCTTATTTATTCTTCTTGGTTTCTTTCATTGGCTTATTTTTTAATCTTCAATCACTTTCTTTTTAAAATTCTAACAATCCCCTTGTTAGCATCAACCTCCACAAAATCGCCATCATGCAAGACTTGGGTGGCGATTTTGGTGCCAATTAGGCAAGGTTTATTCATTTCTCTCGCAACAATTGAGGCGTGAGAAGTAATTCCACCCTCATTCGTCACGAAAGCAGCCGCCTTTTCCATGAGCGGAACAAAATCGACTGAGGTCATCGGTGCGACAAGAATATTTCCGGCTTTAAATTTATTAAAGTCTTTTGAACTAATAATTACCCTAACAATACCCTGAACTTTTCCCGCATTTGCCGAAAAACCTTCTAGCATATCCTGCTCATTAAACTTGTCACTACCACATGAACCATGCACGACTTGCACGTAATCAACCAAATCTTTTGTGCTTTTTTTGTCGACCACAACCCTACTTCCTTCCAAATTAGTATATATTGCAATAGTCTTTCTTTCTTTGACAATTTTCCTAATTGAAAGCTTTTCTCCTTCAAGTAGTGAAATTGTTTCTTCTGGCGTCAGATAAAAAACATCACGCCAATTATTTGAACCACCTTTTCGGGCTATTTCCTTGAAGGCACCTCTGTATTCAAAAGAAATTTTGCTAAATATATTTTTCCTATATTCATTCAAATATGTTCCTCTGGCAATGACATCCGCTAGAATAGATATTTTTTCATTATTAATTTCTTTTACAATTTTCCACTTTTTCCGCGTTCTGTCTCTGTGACTCTTTTGAAATGCCATTAGCTTTTCGTGACAATTTTCCGCCAACATATCTTGCAATTGTTTTTTTGCTTCCTTCTGTGTCCAAGGTTCTTCGCAGAAATTAACCGGAATATGCTGATAGTTCTCCAGCCATTGGTCAAGATCTTTTGCGATCTCTTTTTTGCTTATTATTTTTTCTTGGATACTTTTGCCAATAGTTAATAAATCTATCTGGGACTGAAACAGCGGTGTATGTTTTTCTGGATAAGTAATTGTCGCGATGGTTGCTGGTATCTTTGAATCTTCGATGCCGATCTTTTTTAATTGAAGTTCAAGCAATTCTCCGCCTGCCAAGCCGATAGCTGTTGAAATATAAAGGGCGGCAGTGAATCGCTGATAATTATCTTGAAACTTTTTCCAATTTTCACAAGTTAATTTTGATTTACACGCTTCCAGAGAAGCAAGGAAATCATTAGCATAGAAAAGATATTGCTGTTCAATTTTATCAATTTGTCCCCGCTGGCAAGCTGAGATTATTATTTTCTTGTGCACATCATCCACATTAGGTCGATAAAAAAACATGGGACATTGAGTTCCGTCAATGACAAGCGCGAGAATATTTAGGCGACAATCGATTCCAAAATCTTTCATATTATGATAATTTCCCTGGATACTCAGATATTGATGCCAAAGAGGCGTATTTCTTGTTACCGCCAAAAACCATTCTGCACCACCGATGCTAAATAGATTATTTGCATCAACCTTGACTTTTTCGCCTCGTGTTAACGTCGTAATCGGCCTGCTTTGCACGATATAGAACTGCCTGTTCTCATAGGCCCATTCAATGTCCACCGGAAATTGATAGTGGTTTTCAATTTTTATGATCAAATCTGATAATTCTAGAATTTGCTTTTTTGATAGTTTTTGTTTTTTGCCTTCTTTTCGGGAAATATCTTGCCAAGCATTGCCACCGTCTGCTTTTTTGAAAAGTCCATTGGCTTGCTCGGAAATATTGATGTCCTTTATTTTTTTCGGTTTTTTGCTTACCACGTAGGCATCTGGCGTAATCGAACCGGAAACAATCGCCTCTCCCAAACCAAGGCCAGCTTCAATGATTAGTTGGCTGTAATCCTCTGTCACTGGATGCACAGAAAAAGCAATGCCAGAAATTTCACTTTGAATCATTTTTTGAATGACCACGGCCACGGAGATTTCTTGGTTGTGCAGTTTTTTTTCAAAGCGATAGAAAATTGCTCTGGGGGTGAAAAGTGAGGCCCAGCATTTTTGGACATTTTCCAAGAGGGTTTTCTGGGTTGTGTTAAGATAACTTTCCAGTTGTCCGGCCCAAGCGGCCTGCGCTCCATCTTCGGCGGTGGCAC
>JBAXPY010000087.1:0-2806 GCA_037132035.1 Candidatus Moraniibacteriota bacterium
GTTAAATATATTTTAGCATATAACTATCTTTTAGTTTATATCCCAGCTTTCTATAATATTCTCTTGCGCCGATGCCAGAAATGACAGCAATTTTTTTGAGGCCAAATTCATTCTTGGCAATCTCCTGGGCTTCAGCGATGAGTTTTTTTCCAAGGCCAATATGCTGAGGTGATTTTAAGTCTTTTTTATCAATCTGTGTCATTTTTCCATAAGTATGTACTTCGCGGATGATGGCGGAATTTTTGAGAGCGGGAACGCCAGTTTTTTGATTTTCTAGCTCACGTGGATTTATGCGCAAGCGCAGAAGGGCAAATAACTTTTTCTTATCACTCGTTGTATATTCCAAAAATATTTCCTTCCCATCTGACGCGTCATAATCGATGCGGTTGAGAATTATACTTTCCTTGGGCTTAAAATTTCCACCAACCTCTCGGCAACGAATGCATCGACACTGGGATTTTTCAGCAATCATTTGACGTAGGTTTGAGACAAGCGGTCCGGCGATGATTGATTCAGCCGGGACATCGCGTACAAGGCGAGCAATTCGGACGTAAGGGGGGATGAAATTATTTTTTACGCGAAGGATGAATTTTTCAAATTGCTTGTCGCTTAGCGCATTATATTTGCCGTTTTTCCAAACAGCATAGAGTTCGCTATCACGGAGAACGACTGTTGGATAAATTTTGAGCATATCTGGCTGGAAATCTGGAGAGGAGAATAATTTTTCGAACATTTGATAATCTTTTTTGGCGTCCGACCCATAAAGTCCCGGCATCATGTGGTAGTTGATTTTGAAGCCGGCGTTTTTGAGAAGTTTTGTGGCGCGGATTGTTTCGGCCACATCATGCCCACGATTATTTTTTTTGAGCACGTCATCAAAAATACTTTGCACGCCTAATTCCACTCGGGTGCAACCTAAGTTCCGAAAATTCAAAATTTCTTTTTCGTCAATGTAATCCGGTCTGGTTTCTAATGTCAACCCAATGATCCGTCGTTTGGCGGTTTCATTTTTCTTTTGTTCGTGGTCTAACGTGGTAGAGACGCATTGCAATGCCTGCCTACCGGACAGGCAGGCGTCTCTACGGGCTACATGACCATAATCATTCGCTGCTCGAAAACATTCCATAATAAACCAATTTTGATATTTCTTAGGGAAGTAGGAAAAGGTTCCGCCCATGACAATCAGTTCAATTTTGTCCGTTTTGTGTCCATTTAATTCCAAAGCGTGCAAGCGTTTTTGCACTTGGGCGTAGGGATTGAATTTGACGGAGATGGCTCGCATAACAGCTGGCTCATTTTTGAGGTAACTCTTGGGCATTTTGGATTCACTGGGACAGTAGAGACATTTTCCTGGGCAAGGATAAGGCTTAGTGAGAACTGCGATAACAGCAACACCAGAGCGTGTGCGAATTTTTTTGCTGATAAGGACGTTTTCAAAAGCCAGGTTTCTTTTAATTTTTTTTGCTAGGATTAATTTTTCATAAGCTTCGCGCAGGTCAGCGTTGGTTGGGACGGGAACTTGTAAGAGTTTAGAGACATTTTTTTTGATACGTAAAAACTCACCAGAGGTGGCTACAAGCTCTTTCATTGCACATTTTACAAATTCGTCGTAGGATTGAAGCATATATGAAACAAGAGGTAATATTAAATATTCTCAAGGAAACGGAGAGTGGCTATGATTTGGTAGCTGATAAATTTTCGCATACTCGAAAAAACTTTTGGGGCGACTTAGCTTTTATTGCCGATTATATCCATGATGGGGACAAGGTTCTTGATTATGGCTGTGGCAATGGTCGACTTTTGGAAATTCTGAAAGACAAAAAAATCGAATATGTCGGAGTGGATGTTTCGCAAAAACTGATTGACTTGGCAAGGGTAAGGTATCCTAAGCATGCGGCGTCTATTTTCAAAGTTACCAGTCAAGCCAGTCTAGCATTTCCGGCGGATTTTTTCAATAGAATTGTTTCCGTGGCAGTTTTTCATCACTTTCCGAAGGAACATGCCGGCGATATGGCAAAAGAACTTTTTCGCATCACGAAGCCTGGCGGAACGGTTGTAGTTACAGTCTGGAATCTTTGGCAAAAGAAAAGACGTAAAGATATCTTTAATTTTCCGGCTTTTTTTGGAAAAATTTTTCAATCAGGGAGATATCGTGGTTTTGGGCTTGGGGATATTTTCATCCCATTTCAAGGAAATAAAGGTGAGGTATTCAATCGTTATCATTGCATGTATAGCCAAAAAAGCCTCTCAAATATTTTTCAATCCGCGGGATTTGAAATTGAAAAATGTTTTTTGGCGAATGAGAAAAATATTATTTTAATTGCAAGGAAAAAATAGCCCATGAAATTAATTTTAGAAATTAATAATACTGACAAAAGTCCAGTTGGAAAAGCTTTTATTAAAAAAGTAGTCTCGAGAACCCTAGAGAAGAGTGATTATTCTGACTTGGCTGGCAAGAGCCTTAATTTGAGCATGGCTTGGGTTTCAGAAAGTGAGATGCGAAGGATTAACAAGCTTTATCGCAAGAAAAACAAAGCCACAGACGTTTTGTCTTTTTGTGAATATGACGACGCAAGTCAACTGCGAAAAAATCTTGAATCGGAACTATTTCTCGGGGAGCTTATTTTGTGTTATAATTATATTAAAGAATCTGCTACGGAGTGTACCTCAGAAAATGATTTACAAAAAGAACTGGCAAGAATTATTGCTCATGGTGTTTTGCATTTGCTTGGTTTTTTGCATGGCAAGAAAATGTTTGCTCTTCAGGATGCAGTGGCAGCCTCCTTCTCCGCCAGCTGGCGGATAC
>JBAXPY010000088.1:0-2704 GCA_037132035.1 Candidatus Moraniibacteriota bacterium
GATTCTCCAAAAATATTACCCGCAGTTTTTTATAGAAATAGCCTAAATTTTTAAAACATCCTAATTATATGAAAAAATACAAATCACGCGTCGTCAAAGTTGGACCATACAAGCTGGGCGGTGGAAATCCTGTGCGCGTACAATCAATGTGTAACACCGATACGCGCGATATTAAAGCAACCGTGAAACAAATCTTGGAACTAGAAAAAGCTGGTTGTGAAATTGTGCGCGTAGCCATTTTGGACATGGAAGCAGCTAGAGCAATTGGGGAAATTAAAAAACAAATTCACATCCCACTGGTCGCTGACATTCATTTTGATCATAAATTAGCATTAGAAGTAATCAAACAAGGAATTGATAAAGTTCGCATCAATCCAGGCAATATTGGATCAGAAGATAAAATTAAGGCAGTTGTTATGGCGTGTAAAAAGAAAAAGATTCCAATCCGCATTGGGGTAAATGCCGGATCCCTAGAAAAAGATTTATTAAAAAAGTACGGCCAAACCCCAAAGGCCGCTGTCGAATCCGCTCTTCGTCACGTGCGAATATTGGAAAAATTGAACTTCAAAAATATTCTCATTTCAATCAAATTCAGCGACGTTATCCCAATGATTGAGTCATATAGGCTACTAGCTAAAAAGGTTAATTACCCCCTCCATCTAGGAGTGACACACGCCGGGATGCCCTACATGGGAACGATAAAAAATGCGATCGGCATTGGGACGTTAATTACAGAAGGGATTGGCGATACCATCAGGGTTTCTTTGACTGGTGATACAAAGGAAGAAATTCGCGCAGGCTTTTCAATTCTAAGAGCAGTGGGGAAAAGAAAAGAAGGACCAGAAATTATTTCTTGTCCAACTTGCGGACGGACAGAAATTGACCTAATCGGTCTTGCAGAGAAAGTCGAGGAAGCTCTAAGGTCGGTCAAAAAACCAATCAAAGTTGCTATTATGGGATGCGTGGTTAACGGCCCTGGCGAAGCGCGTGAAGCAGATATTGGCGTGGCTGGCGGAAAAGGCATGGGTGCGATATTTGCCAAAGGCAAAGTAATTAAATCAGTGCAGGAAAAAGATATTCTCAAAACACTCTTGGAAGAAATCGAGAAATTATAATTTATTAGCCATCCTTTAGGAGCCCTTATCGATTAGGGCTCTTTTTTGTTAAGAAAAATATCCACGAAACACTCCTATTTGACACCCACAAAATTCCCTGCTACCTTGAAATACTACTTAAAAACCTAACCCCTATTTTTTCTATGAGTCTAGATCCACAAGAACAATTCTATAAATTCATCACTGACGCCAAGGATGTGCTCATTTTCATTCCAGAAAATCCCAGCTTTGACGCAATTGGAAGCGCCTGGGCATTGAATTTTTTTCTGGAAAACAAGGACATTTCCGCTACAATCGTTTCGAACAAAAAACCATCTGGAACAAAGATTGACTTCCTTCCAAGTCCGAAAAATATCATTTCAGAAATATCTGGTGCGCGCGAATTTGTCCTGTCGTTCGATACTAGCCGCAATAAAATCATGGGACTGCGCCAAGAAACAATTGGCAATTCTTTCAATGTCTATCTTACGCCTGAAAAAGGCTCAATTGATCCAAGAGACTTTTCTTTTATCCTAGCCAAATTCAAATATGACCTCATCGTTATTTTAGATAGCCCAGATTTAGAAAGCCTAGGAGCAATTTACATCAACAACTCAGATCTATTCTTCGAGGTTCCCATCATAAATATCGATCACAGAAGTAACAATGAAAATTTTGGACAAATCAATTTAGTTGATATTACAGCATCATCTTGCGCAGAAATCTTAAAGCCAATATTGGAAAGCGTGGATCCTTCCAGTTTTGACAAAAATGTAGCAACTTGCCTCATGACGGGAATCATTGGTGCCACCGGAAATTTCCAAAAGAAAAACACTACACCAAAAGCCCTTCTCGCCGCCGCCGATCTCATGGATCGAGGTGCCGATCAGCAAGGCATCATTCGCTGGCTCTACAAAACTCAACCACTATCAATTCTAAAGCTACTTGGAAGAGTCATGAGCAAGCTAAATTGGGAAGAAAAAACCAAACTAGCTTGGGCCAGCCTCTCTCTTGATGATTTTGTTCAAAGCCGAACCAGCCCAGAAAGCCTACTGATAATTCTGGAAAAGTTACAAGAAAACTATAGCGACGGTCAAATTTTCATGATTATCTATAGCAATGCCCCGAATAACTCAATCGCCATTATCAAAACAGCAACCAACGAGCTGCTTCGAAAAATCTCCCTGCTTTTTGGACAACCCATAATCAATGAGGCATTAGAAATTAAATCCACCGAGAGCGATTCAATGTTAACCGCGAGAATCATTCAAGACAAAATCGAAAGCGCTCAACTCATAAATACTTAATTTAGTATCAAAACCAGTTCTATGAAAAACAGCCCAGAATGTCTGAGGCTGTTTTTTTGTTTTTTGTTTTCATGCTAGAATAGGGCTATAAAAAAATAATTTTTTCGCGCTTAACGGTAAAAATATGATAAAAATAACAAAAAAAACAGTTGGAACGGAAGAGGAAAAAAAAGCCACTTCAAGTAAATTAGTTTACAAGCTGCAGCATCAATCAGAAGAGGAAAAAACAGCGCAATTTGCTGCCCAACTTGAACTTCCCTATATTGACACTAATATTGTTCCGATTTCCATCGATAGCTTGAA
>JBAXPY010000089.1:0-2635 GCA_037132035.1 Candidatus Moraniibacteriota bacterium
ACAAATCCGCCCATTTCGCTGCACCCGTCCCGTCCCAATTCGTCGCGAAGCGACGGGCTCTTTTGCCCACTCCCGCGGCTTCGGCGCGGGCTTCTTCCCACCTTTCGGATTCGGAAGTTTCTTTCTGCGGTGATGTATTAGCCTTTGCGCGAACCCACTTCGCACGCGCGGAGCGCGTGGTGACTTAATGCCTCGTACGCTCCGATTGTGCGGTGATGCGAACCAATGCGCCTCGGACACGCTCGCGGACTCGCGTGTGCAAAAACCAAAAAATTTCCTTGCATTTTTCTCGCGCCTCCTCCCCCCACCCCTCCGCCGCGAAGCGGAAAAAGAAATGGAAAGGAAATTTTTGGTTTTGCTTCGCCGTCAATATCATACCTATTGTAATATATCACATTATTGATATACGACACAACAAACTGCTAAACTATGAACTGTGGATATGCAAACATCATCAATAAAGCTTGGAAAAAACATCAAGCGCATACGAGAGCGAAAGAAAATGTCGCAAGGCGACATTTGTCGTGCTCTCGGCTTTGACCGAGCTCAAATGAGTAATATTGAGGCGGGTAAGGGAAACCCGACACTTTCTACGATAGAGAAAATCGCACAAGCATTAGGAGTTTCGAGCGGTGAACTTTTGAAATAAATATATGCGTGAACGTCTAAATTTAGAAAATCCAAAAAACGAAGAAACGATTGAGCGAGAAAAAAGATCGGAAGTGCTTTTGCGTTTTTTGCGTTCGGCAGAAAATATCGAGCCACTTCATGGAAGAAAAATGGAAGATATTTTTTCTAACGAAGAGGAAAAGCGTGCTTTTCTTGAAAATCTGCAAGAAACAGAATTTGCTGAATTGCTAGACGGAGTAAATGGAATTTTGCGCGGTAGGAAGAAAAACGAGTGGGGTATGGATGGCGAGACTGTTGCGCTAGAAGGAGTGATGGTGGGAGTTGGTTATGTTCCACCTAGGCAAGAAGATAAGCCAGAGTTACTTGCCAAGGTTTTGGCTACGGCAAAACAAATGAGTCGGGACGGAAAAAATTTGCAAGATATTGCATTGCTTGTTTCGTCATCCTTAAACGCTGTTCACCCATATTTAGACGGAAACGGTAGAACGAGTCGCCTAATTTATACATTACTTACTAAGGATTTTAATGACGAAACAAAAGCAGAATTACAAGAAGTTTTAGGTCGAGATGGTAGGGATAAATTAAATATTGACCCCGGACTTATCCAACATGAAATTAACGATTTGATAGAAAAAGAAGTTGGCGCAAAAGATAGTGAGATTAACACGGACAAAATTACAAATTTGTTTGGCAGCAAACGCGATTTTCAATTTAGTGCTGAAATTTCAGAAGAAGACCAGAAATTATTTGGTGAACTTTTAGATAAAGATGACCGGTATTTATTTTTGAGCGTTTTTCAGTATTTACAACAACAAGGAGATAAAGAAAAGTATCTCCGTAAATTCCCAGAGCGCTCTGCTGTTCCGATTGAATTACTTTCAAAAAATTTGACACAAGAGGGGCTGAGTCAAATTCTCCAAACCTATAAGGAATTGAAGAAAAAATATGTTGAGACTTTGATTGAAAGTATTTCCAATCCCGAAAATGAGAAATATGAAATTGATCACGGTGGACAAAAAATCTCTCTCAAGGATTATTTTGAGTTGAGAATGAAAGAAAAAGCTGAAGAGATTGCAGAAGAAGACCGCTTAGCAAAAGAACGACAAGAAGCAGAAGAAAGAGAGTTGGCAAGGATTGAACAAAAAGAGAATCTGATTAAAGAACGCTTTAATCAAGGTGAGGGTGAATATAAAACGTTTTCTGCGGAAGAAATAAACGCTTTGCAACAACTGACGCAAGAACTCGGTCAAATTATTGAAGCTGAAAAAAGTTTTGAGAGCCAACAATATACAGATGAGCAAAAACTGGAAATCCTAACAGATTCTCTTTTTGATCTTTCTCAACGAGTAAATGCTGATATTGCTGTTTCGAGAGAGCAGATAAATGCTTATGTCGCGGGGAAACAGGCAGAATTATTGGAATGCTTCTCGCAATATCACACAGCCGCAAAATTGATGAACCATTTGGACGACTCTCAAGTTTTCAAATACAAACTTGATACATCAAAGGACTACGAAATTCCTTTTTCAAGACAGGAACATTTGGACGGACAAAAGGATATTTCGAGATTTTTGGACGATCTATTTTCGCAGTCAGTTTATTATGTCAGCGAAAATGGCTCATCTTTGCGTCTGAAACTATTTGAAGTTAAATCAAAAAAGATTGAGGAGATTGTTCAGCAAATTATGGAGGGAATTTTTTATAGCGACAAAATGGTAGATTACACTGAAAAGAAAGTTGTCAGGGTTGATAGCGAACAGCCAGCACCTCACAAATATATTTTTGAAATCGTTAGCACTAATTTTTCAGCGTCACTCCAAAGCCAGACAGAGCAAGCTGTTCGCGCTGGTGTTGGAATTGTTAAAGATGAAGAAGGAATTTACGTTAATATTCCCGAAGGTTCTACATTGCATTCCGGCTGGCACATTGTAAGCATTAAAAATTTACGGGAGTAAATCCCCGCCGTTTTATAATATCTCCTAAAAACGGCGGGGATTTGTGCGCG
>JBAXPY010000090.1:0-2609 GCA_037132035.1 Candidatus Moraniibacteriota bacterium
GGCTATAAGGATACTATGACTTCACACGGGTTCAGAGCAATGGCGCGAACCATATTAGACGAGATTTTACAGTTTCCAGCGCATCTAATCGAACATCAACTCGCTCACGCTGTTCGGGATGCAAATGGCCGAAGTTACAACAGAACTTCACATATTGAGGAAAGAAAGAAAATGATGCAAACATGGGCGGATTATCTGGACGGGCTACGGGCTGGATGCAAAATCATACCTTTTAATAGAAGGACAGGCACAGACGGATAAATATCCCGACAAATAGTGTTTAAGAAGCCGTGGAAGAGGAAACTTTCACGGTTTTTTTATTTTATTTTGACTGCTCAAACGTAGTAGCGGTTAGGGTTTTGAAGAAAATAGGAGAAAAAAACACTGTATGTTGATTTTTGTTGTTGACATCATTCAACATGATGTGTATCTTTAGCCAGAATCGGACAAAGCGTCCTATTCTGCTTTAAAATAATAGTGTTGCCAAAGGGCGGCGAAGATTGAAATCTTTTTTTTCAGTCGGCGCACGTCCTTTTTTTTTGGCCGACGAGAGGCAGGCACACTATGAACATTGCAGAAATCCGCACCAGTATTGAAACCGCGCTCAAAAATTCACCTTACGTTTTGCGACAATCCAAACAAAGACGACTATTAGACGGGCTTGGGCCAGGCGTTCTCTCCAACCTGGACTCCGCAGGAAAGGGGCCAGCCGAAAAAATCATGGTTGGCCGTAAAGTCGCCTATCCGCGAGAGGCGTACATCAATTGGTTAGTCTCCAGGATCGCTCCTGCACCAACAAAGGAGACGATATGAAACCTAAATCAATTCCTGAAACATCCACAAAACCCGAACGCTATTTGAGGATTTGGGACATTCTTGGCGACAAAAAAAGAGGCATTTTGCCTATCATTCCAGTGAGTAAGAGCTGTTGGTGGGCAGGTATCCGTAGCGGCAAATATCCAAAGCAAGTTAAAATCTCTGAAAGATGTTCAGCTTGGCGAGCCTCCGAAGTCATGGCTATCGGGGTGAGTTAATGTTGGCCGATGTGAGTTGGACGGTTGACGCTATCCGCGAGGCGAATATGCGGTTAGTTGAAATCGAAAACGAGCAGTACGGCAACGGGCAGGACAAAGGCGATGGTACTTCATCTTGTCCTGATAAACCCAAGCCACTAACACCGGCTGAAACGCAAGTATGCCGGTATCTAACATCTGAACCAGCACCGGCACAATTTATTCTTTCATGCAGAGGCATTCCGTTCATGCGTCAAGGCGTTGTCTCATTGCTTATTTCGATGGGTGGACTTGGCAAAACCTTTCTGATGCTTTGCTTGGCTAATGCGCTATCATCTGGAAACCGTTGGGGTTGCTTTGAGCCTGAACAGGCTTACAAAACGCTGTTTATCGGTTGTGAGGATGACACAGACGAGCTTAGTAGAAGGTTATGGACAGTTGGAGATGGCGTTTTTCCTCCGAACCTTCATGCTGTAAGCATGTCCGGAAAGATTGGATCGCTGATGAAGCTGGATGGTGAAAATCCTGTTAAAAGCGAGTGGTTTGAGTGGCTAAGGCAAACAATTTTCGCACACTTGCCGTTGGATGTTTTGCTTCTTGATCCGCTTAGCCGGCTGTATGGCTTGAGTGAAAACAAAAACGAGGACGCGGTAGCTTTTATTTCGGCGCTTGAATCACTTTCAATCGAATACGGGATCAACATTATTATAAGTCACCATTCCAATAAGGACAGCGCTAACCAAACAAAGGCAAAGCAGAGCATGAGCAGAGGAGCTTCGGGCTTTGTTGATTCTGTCAGATTTGCGATGGGGTTAAGCGAAGTCTCCAGCGATGAAGCCAATAATTTTGGTTTGGAAAATCCAGAAAATTATTTCAAATTGGATGTTTTGAAGAGCAACGGTTCATCGAAGCCAGAATCCTCTTTGTTTTTCAGAAAGAATCCAGACACCGGGCTTCCTGAGTACACGCCAATAAGTATGGTACGAATTGAAGCACTTGCCATGAAGTTTCTAACTGCGTTTACTGAGTATAATAATCCAGTGTCAGAAAGAGATTTACGAAAAGGACTACCGGCAGAACTTTTCGAGAAAATCAAAGGGAATTTGTCTCAGCTTAATATTTCAAAAGATATGAAACCGATTCTTGTTTTTTTGGTTGAGCATAATTTTCTTTCGGAAAACAGGCCAGCAGGCAGGGGTAGAAAGTCGATGGTTTACTCTTTGAATTTGGAAAAATAGTGAAGTTTAAATGGAAAGTGGAAAATGGAAAATAATGGAAAAAAACCATTTTCCAGAACTAAAGTAATGAAATCATTCAATAATCAAATGGAAAATTTTCTTTTCCAACCACAAGATTTTCCAATTGTAAGTTGTTGATATTATTAAAGAATCAAATGGAAAATTTGTACTCCCTAAAGGGAGTGGAAATACTTTTCCATATTCCCCTCCCTTTGGGATGACGGGATGTTTTTAAACAATCAAAAAAGATGAAAGGAGGAAAAGGATCAGCAGAAAAAGCATAAGCAAGATTGAAGGGTTTTCTCTTTGTCTTGAGTTTTTTAAAAACGGGTTGCGAGTTTGTTTTATCAATGAACAA
>JBAXPY010000091.1:0-2480 GCA_037132035.1 Candidatus Moraniibacteriota bacterium
ATAATAACGAGTAACAGCAAACTAACAGATGCACTAAAAAACGTTAGCCGCGACAAAAGACGTCAAATAACCTATAAAAATAGGAAAAAACTGGAAACGACGAAAACTTACACGAGAAACAGTTACCTTGCGCGCGGCAAAGTTTTGAACTTTTTTGAGCGATCAAGGCGTTGCAAAATTGAACCGGCTAAGAAGCACTCTTTAGATTTAAGAGTCGGGTCAAAAGCCCGGATCAATCTCAGGACGCCTGCAAAGTTAAGCTTTCGCTAAAAGTCTCAGTGTTTCTGAGGGGTCGAGGAGCAGATCAAGTGCTATCTTCGGCATGCTTTTGATCTTTTTTCCCATCACACCAAAACCTCTAATCAAATTTAGGCTCAAATTTCTGAGAATGCCGAGCGTCAACCCGGGTTCAGTGTTTTTGCTGTAAATCTTATCCTCTAACCAGCTTCGATCCTTCACGTGATGAAGGCTGTTTTCTACACTCCAGTGCCCGCGTACTGTTTTTAAAAACGCTAAGGGCGGTAAGGTCGCCCGACTACATGAGGTGAGTCCATACCAATCCTCGATCGTAATAATCTTGCCTTTTCGGGAGATAGTCTTTCTGATTTTAGCGACTTGTTTTACTCCTGGAAAAGCCAAATCTTCGCGTACATATTCAGCTCCGGCATCGTCGCAAACCCAAATTTCGCGCAGGGTCTCTACGTCCTTTTTTTTTCTGTGGTAATGGCATCCGGTTGGCGTTCTTGACATTCTTCGTTAAAATGGAGCTCGAGAACTTCTTTAATTTTCGGTTGATTGTCTTTAATTTGAACGAGGTAATCGCGTCCTAAATCGATGATTGCTCGACACATATCTCGCCCTGCATAGGCGGCGTCGCCTGTTAAAATTCGAAGTCCCGGATATCGATCGAACAGGGACTTTAATGCATTCCTCAAGACTGTGGCTTCTCCCTTTTTTTCTTCTGTCGGAAATTGAGCAATCGCAATCTTGAGATCATGGATAAAGACGTTCACCAATTGAGCCGGTTCGTCCCCTTGGCCTGCTACATTGCATAACGCTTTGCCATCTACCGCCGCTGTAAATTCTCGGCCACCCAATTGTTCACACACCCATTCTTCAAATGCGTTTTCCAGTTGTCCTCGGTCAATCCCTTGAAGAGCTCTCCGAATAGTGGTCGCATCGGGAGAATAGTTGCGTGTGAATCCCAGCGAAATTTTGATTTCCTTCCAATGCTTTTTCGCATATACTGCTTGCAGCTGAATCTGAGAATTTCAGGCGACTCCAAGTACGATATTGTTTATCTGAATGCGTTGAAAATTGTCATTTATTCGTTTAGTTAGTTCGTTTTTGATTTTAGGTATTTCTTCAAAAAAGAAATTTCGAATTTCTGTTTTAAAATCTGCAAATTTTTCATAACATTTATTGTAAGTTTTTCTCTCTCTCAACACCTTCCACAATCTCTCGATGGGATTTAAATTCGGTGAATATGGAGGAAGGTAATGTATCTTAATTTTTGATGTTTCGAGATATTCTTGCAGTTTTTTGTTTTTATTAGATCGTCCAATGCTGTCAACTTAAGCATCAACACACTCGAGGCATAGGGAAAAATCGTTTTGGCTGTCCCAAGCCATCTCGCGAGAAATGCCTCCCAGGCTTTACGGGCACCTTAGCCCTGCGTGCCAGTTTTTGAAATTTCTTCGAAAAACCCTCTGCAGACATCTCTCCGCCTAAAGTTCTGAGCACATCGGCTTTCATGCTACCAAATAATACGCTTCGATTCAGTCGTTCTTTCGGGTTTTTCCCAGGAACCGATGGGCCTTCTAATTCATAACAACTCATTGCCACTACATTGGTTATGTAGATCATTGCCCAAAATTCCTGTAGAACCCCCATAGTGCTTTCCGTAGCCCAATTTTGCAGCTCGAATTGTACTTTTTGTCGCTTGTACCCTTCCTCCATGGCCCTCCATCGAGCTCCATACACAGAAAAAAGCTCCTCATACGCGACCTCCGTTTTATCCACGAGAGAAGTCAGGAGGACCTCTTGTTCTCCGGAAGCTAAGGGGAAAACTGCGATCCGTAGAGAGGGGGCTTCATCATATAGTTTTAACAGCCCATCCGTCTCTCCCGATGCAACAAACGCATCTATCTGTTTGTTAAATCCAGTTGGGATACGGAATACAAAATCGACTTTTAAAATGAGATGCGACAAGATAAATTGTTTTGATGGATAACCTCTGTCATAAACGAAAAGTAATTTGTTCTGGTTCCAGCCTCGCATTTTTTCAGCAACCAGTTGGAGCTGGCCTTCTGCCATACTTTCCTCTCCTACACTTATTGGTAGGAGAGCTGCGCTTACGATCAGCCCGGACATCACGTCGGTGAATTCCGAAATTCTCCCCATCACAGGGCAAGACTCTTTTTGAACATTTTTTCCGCAATTAAATCGTCCAAAATGTGCAAGTGTATCGGAAGATTCCG
>JBAXPY010000092.1:0-2382 GCA_037132035.1 Candidatus Moraniibacteriota bacterium
TAAATGGACAGGACATTTTTTCGGTGTTCTGCCCTCAAGGTCTCGGGCAGGGCTTAAAACCCAAAAAGAAAGGAATTAAAACCTATTAAATTAAAAAACTACAAAAGTTTTTTAATGGCAAGTGAAACTCGTGGGCTGGCATTTACACCACTAATTAATTTAGCCAAAATATTATCTGATATTTTGGGATAATTCATTGACCCGTTTTCTTCAATCTTCCGAATTAAATCGTCAATTTTTACCTCAAAAACAGTGTTGCAATTAAAAGCACTTTCTTGTTTGAATACGCAGTATTCGGACGGCGAGACTATTACTATCGTCTGTTCACTTATTCTGGCTCTTTTAATAAAGTCTTTCTTTTTGGAAACCTGCGAAGTGGAAGTAATCATTATCAAAGCCGTATCGGTTTTTGGATTATTATTCAAGACAACAAAATAGCGATTTTTTGCTTCTCGTCCTGCCCCGTCAAAATCAATCTGAAAATTAAAAACCGAGCCTTGTTCTATACATAATGGAATTCGTATTTTGGGAGGAATATCCATAATCGGGCATTTTTATCTTATCTAGCAAAAAATGCCGAGACTTCTTGTAATTCGCCAAAAGATTCTTTAGCAAAAGAAAGGTCAGATTTTTTTTGTCCAAAAAGGATGTCGGCTTTTTCAGCTTCAGCAAAAAAATCATTGTAATTCATTGACACTCTTTTCTTACCAGCTTTTAATTCTTTCTCGTGCTTTTTCCATTCAGGATATTCATGTGAAAGTTCAGCTAGTTCAAATTGGTCTTTATCGCCAAAAGTAGAATATACCGATTCCAAACATTCAATATCAGTTTTTGAAAAGACATCTGTGTCTGTCGGTTTAAGCGAAACAAATGACTGTTTTTTTTCGTCCACTGGTTTGATGTATTTTTTGGCGTAATCCAAAATATTTTCTGGCACATCAAGTTCTGCCACTCGTTTTGTATACGAACCAACTGGCCCAAGTTTCATTGCCCAATACATGTCTCCAACTATCGGACGTCCATATTTTCTCAAATGTAATCTATCGGCAAAATAAATCAACTTGATAGCTTTCATCTTGTTGATTTTTCCGTCCTTTTTTTCCGCCAGATAGTTTAGAGTTTGAACGGCTTTTTTATAGCTTGTTTCAAGTAAGTTACTCATACCCATATACTAACAAAATTGGCTTGTAATATCAACCAGTAAAAATGGTTGTATTTATACCCAGATATGTTATATAATACCAATACAACTTAATAGCGAGAAGTAGCCTAAACCAGCGAGTAAAATTGTTGGCATAGTGAAAAGGATGTCCAGTTAGACATAAAAAACCCATCATAGGGTTGTCTAACTGGCCACATTGGGAAACTGGTGTGAGAGCTTTCGAGCTCTACCTGTGATGGGCTTTTTGTTTAGTCAGCAAAATCTTACACAGAAAATTATCAGTTAAATTTTATTAAAAAAATGAAAGAAGGAACTAATCCTCAGCCAGAATCAAAAAGTGCTGAAGCTATCGCAAATGCGGAAAAATTGACAAATCTACAGACTGCAATTGGAGATTATAGTCAAGAAAAAATTGAGAAGATTACAAAGGGTATACTGGAGAAATTTGCAGGAGGTGATTTTAAAGTAAATGACCCAGAAGGATATACACACTCAGGTGTTGCTTATCGAAATTTCATTTATTCTTTTACGGATAGTTTTGGCTCGTCAATGACTCCAGAGGCAGGTGATGATTTAAACTATGCACTTGTTGGTATCGCCATTAAAAAAGCGATGGAAGCAAATCCAGACTTTGACAAGTTTGTAAGAGACTATATCAAGAGAGCACAGAAAGCTGATGCAGATGCATGGAACAAAAGAGAGGAAACTTATAACCGATATATTGAACATGAGGGTGATGAACACCCTCGCAAGTATCTTCTTGATCCTAATGATGATAGATATCACCAAGGAAGTACTATGGCCAAGTTTATTTTAGGAGAGATTTAATAATCAAACAAAAAAACCATTCAGATTTAGACAGAGTGGTTTTTTGTTGCTAGAAGCCCTGCCCGAGACCTTGAGGGCAGAACACCGAAAAAATGTCCTGTCCTTTTAAGAAAATTTTTCTGACGCGCGCCAAATCCGAAATTGTCAGGAACATTTTTTTCGGTGTCCGCCGAGGTACTCCGAGGCGGGGCTTCATTCCTCGTCAGGATTACTTTCAAAATAGGTTCGAATTTTGTACAATAAGCACCGCATTAAAACGAAATCGGATTCCGAAGCAGACAAGCGGTCGCGCCGAAGGCGCGACTGTTCCCGATTCCCCCCAAAAAAATCAGAATCCGAAAGGGTTTTCCACGCTCCGCGGGGCTTGTTCATTTGCCAATACTGATTGTTAA
>JBAXPY010000093.1:0-2348 GCA_037132035.1 Candidatus Moraniibacteriota bacterium
ACAATGGTGAAGTTTATCTCATTTCATTTTCCACGACATTCGCCACAACCACCCCAAACAAACAAGTGCTTAACAAATATTGGAATACGACCTATAATGAATTCTATGAAAAGAAACTAGCTGACAATATTGAAATTGAAATGGTAAGCACAGGACCACTTGTTCTAAAAAACAGCCCAACAAGAAAAATATTTGCCACAGTTTCTTCCGGAATCCCCAGCTACATCGCCTTTCTTTTCCGCATTGCACTTTCAGGATCGGCAATTATCCTTGCATTAAAAATTATTTTTTATATCTTACCTAAAACAAAAACTGATGAATTTTAAATTAAAACAAATAAGTATTTTTTCCGTAATATCATTTTTACTCATTTTTCTGCCAAAAATTGCCGCCGCCGCCTCGAAGCCATTCGACTATACGCCAATGGAAGAAATTCCCGGCTTTGGCAGGCCAGCTTCATATGAGGCCTATATCTTAGCCGTTTATAAATTTGGCCTCTGGACCGTTGGCATATCGGCTATGCTCATGATTTCTATTGGCGCCTTCATGTACATAACAAGTGCTGGAAACACTAGTTCGACAGGAAAAGCCAAGGGAATTATCTTTGATGCCATTGCTGGCGTGATTCTCGCACTCACTTCCTATGTCCTTCTTTATACCGTCAACCCCAATTTGCTTGATATTAAAGGCGTCAATCAAATGATTGATGATGCAGCTAGGAGCTATGACGGCACATATCCAACTATTGATTCTCCATTGCCAAAAACCTGCACAGACTCAAAATGGAAAGAGATTTTTGCTTCCGTAGCAAGCTCGAGCGGTCTTGATGCATGTCTCCTGGAAGCTGTCACAGCCAAAGAATCAAGTTGCAACCAGCAACCATCCAGAACTAATGGTGGCCAGGATTGCGGCGCCATGCAAACTAGAGCCAGCGGATGCCCGGGCGCACCAAGTTGCAGTGATCTCGAAACAGACCCTAAAAAAGCTGTCGAATGTGGAGCGTACTACCTAAAACACAATTATGTTGCCAATAGACCAAGTCCACCAGAACAAGTCATTCACGATATGTATGCTGGATATAATGGTGGTCCAGGCGCCTTGGCCTGGAGCGGAAGTTGTGGCGACGAGATGAAAAATAGCTACGGCAATAAATATGAGAAATGGGACTGCCCCAAAGACTGTGGTGGATATTGCGTAGTGCCAGCGAGAACAGCTACCGTACTCAATTATTACAATAAGTGCAATCCCTAATTTATTTATACAATACAATGAACCTAAGCATAAAAAGTAATATTTTTATTATTATTGCTGTTTTTGGATTTCTATTGACTGCGTCAAATGCGAGTGCTGCTAGCGGTCTCGTGCCTTGCGGACTCGGATCAAATGACCCGTGTACGCTATGCCATCTGATTGTTGGAACTCAAGGCCTAATCCAATGGGGAATGGGCATTCTAATCGCGCTTTCTATTACAGCAATTTCAATTGCTGGCGTCATGTATGTCGTCTCATCAGGCGACCCAACATTCATAAAACAAGCCAAGAGCTTTGTCACGAGCACAATCATCGGCTTTGCTTTAATGCTCGGAGCTTGGCTCATTGTCAACACCACACTTTGGATATTTGCCGCCAAAGAAAAATCATCCGGCAATTATAATCTGGGCTTAGACAGCGAAAATTGGTGGACATTTACATGCTCCACGGTCAGCTCCTCAACTGGAGCAACAACAACAGGTCAAGGCGGCGTCGCAGCAGAACCACTTGCCACAAATTTTGATTGCGCAAATTTCAATTATCAATCCGGCATTAAGGCCCAATGTGATGCTGGAGATGCCTCAACCGAGCTCCAAACCCTAATGATGTGCCTAAAAAGCAAACTCGGTGCCAGCATGACAATCAATTCTATTTCTGATAGCGCAGGATTATCCACCTGCACCACTAGTTATTCAAAACCACCATGCGCTCACACAAAAAGTTCCTGCCACTATGGAGGGACCGCTGGTGGAAAATCTGAGGCGGTTGACATTTCTACCAGAAACTTAGACGCGAATACTATTCTTTCGGCCGCAACAGAATGCGGCTCCGGTTACAAAAAAAATGAGGCGGCTTCTGCCAATCACATCCACATCAGCACCACTGCTTGCAAAAATAACTAAATTCATAATCCACATGTCCATTGGTAAAAAAATATTCATTTTTTCATTGACGCTATTTTGTATTACCATGCTTTTCTTTGGCATATATAATTTCGCCTTCAAAGGCTCTACCGAAGAAATTCCTGTGGAAGAAAAAAAGGCACCAGAAGTCGTCATCCCGAAAGTTCCACCGAAAGTCAGCACCGCCCCCATAAC
>JBAXPY010000094.1:0-2283 GCA_037132035.1 Candidatus Moraniibacteriota bacterium
TTTCTATTATTTCAATCTCAGAGAAAATGCTGCTAACAGAGCGAAGAAGTTTTTGGATGAATAATAATTAACACGATTTATTTTGATGTTTAATTTTTTCGTGGATAAAAAGTATCGGTCTATTATTGGTGCTACATTTTCACTACTCATCATTGGAACGATCATTTTTCATTTTCTCGAAGGATGGCGTTGGTTTGATGCCTTCTATTTTTGTGTCATCACACTGGCAACCGTGGGTTATGGTGATTTTGTGCCCAAAACTGATTTGGGAAAAATAGCTGCTATGATTTATATCTTTTCTGGAATTGGAATTTTTCTTGCTTTTGTTCAGGCCTATTTTGATTTTATCAAAGAAAGGCGAAAAAATAAGTAATAAGTATTTTGATTAATGGCGAAATTTAAGACACATGTGAGCTGGGGGGTTTTCATTGGGGTCGGTCTGGTTGTGGCTGGATTGATTTTTTCAATATTTTCCGGAGTCGAATCAGCCATCTGGATTTTTTCTGCTGTGCTCTTGGGCTCATTTTTGCCTGATCTTGACTTGGATGATGGTGTCCCATTTCAGATTCTTTTTGGACTTTTGGGCGCGGGATTTGCCGGTCTCATATTTTTTAATTTCTATCAGGAGGGGGAGCGGAGTTTGAAAATCTTGTTTTTCATTCCGGCGCTGTCTTTCATCCTTATCCGTTTTGTGGCTGGGTCTATTTTTAAACAATTTACGCATCACCGGGGAATGTTTCATTCTATTCCGGCGGCAATTCTTTTTGGCCTTTTGATGATTTGGTTTTCACATATTTTTTCAATTATCATCGGGAAAGAATTGCTTATCGGAGCATCAGTTACGATCGGGTATATTGGACATTTGATTTTGGACGAAATCTATTCTTCAACAAATCTTAGCGCCGGCTCACTCTTTCCCAAGCAATCTGTTGGAAGTGCACTCAAATTTTCTTCTGCTTCGCGAATCTCTACTTTCATATTTTATTGCGCACTTCTTGCACTCGCGCTGACACTACCAGAAACTAAGGGATTCTTTACGATTTAGATGAAACGAAAAAAGCCGTTTTTGGAATGTTACCAAAAACGGCTTTCTCTCATATCGTGACAGTTATGTCTTGAATGAGAATATTTCCCCCCCCTTGTTTAATTGCGATAATTGTGTCTGACATGACGTTTTTAGGGATGATTGTTTCAATCGCCACCGCTCCATCAGAAAGACTGTTAATCGTTGGAGCTTCCATTGCTGGCAGATTCCTAATTAGTTTGTCTCTATCCACATAGTTGCTTCAAAGAGAGATTCTTGTGGAATTTCTAGAACAAGGTTTTTCTTCATGACACAATACTTCTTTTTAGTTAATTGTTTTGATTTCTAGTAATAATTTGCCAAAGCAAGTCGGCTTGCCTTTGCCATTTGCATCTTTCTCATGGCAAACTCCTTGTCTCAGGGGAATGACTTGGATGAGTAGCTGATCGTTGTTGCAATTGAGAAAAATTTTCACAACTCTCAATTTGTCTCCGCTAGTTTCACCCTTAAGCCAACGAACTTTTTCGGTTTTGCTATACAAAACTACCAGACCCCTTTCAAGTGTTTCTTTCAGAGTTTCCTTGGTCATTGACGCTCCATACAGTACCTCCTTTGTGAGATAATTTTGAAGAATTATTCCAATTAGATCTGGAGCAATTGAACCATCTCGATGTAGCGCTGGGCGAAATTTAACCTCGTTCAGCATTTCCGTGTCTAGATTTTTCTGCTGTCTCTTCATGCGAGCTCCTTTCGTGTTTTTTGTTAGATGCGTAAATACTAAAATAGCCAAATGAAAAACTCTTTCTTGGCCGAGAAAGAGTTTAAGATTGCATAAACAATACAAAAATTCAACGCTTTCTGAGCCGAGAAAGAGTTGCATGATGGTTGCTAGAAATCCGATCAAGAATTGGTTGATAGCCACCTTCGCCACTTCGCAGCCATTGTGAAACGCGCGCGATGGTTGTTGAACTAAAGCCGGTAACTTTTTCAATTTTCGAGTATGGTGTTTTTTGTGTAAGTAAATCTGCGATCTGCAAGCGCCCGGAAAATTCAATAATTTCATTTTCTGTCATCAGATCACGCAAAAAACGCTCAGCTTCAGTTTCTGTTTCCAGTGCCAGAATTGCCTTTACTAATCTTTGGTTGTTAGTGTTTTTCCAGTTCATATTTTCACTTTAGCAAAGTAAAGTGGTTGTGTCAAATAATCGCAGTACATCATCCAAAATCGAATGATGGCCCTAGTCGATTTATCATTTAAA
>JBAXPY010000095.1:0-2147 GCA_037132035.1 Candidatus Moraniibacteriota bacterium
AAATATTACCAGAGATGATTTTCATGGTGAATGGAACTATACAATTTCGCCACAAAAAAAAACTACTGTATAGGGTTGGAAATTATTATTGGAAGGCGCCTTAGCAGTCCGAACCGCCTCATCATGTTCCTGTATAAATCTGTCCCAGCGGAAATTGGGCGATATGTCGCTAAGCCAGTACTGGAGTCGGGTGAGAAGATACTTGTCTGGATCATCATACTCATCAGCACCAGGTTTGGGATTGTACTCCCGCCTTACAGTAGCCACCAGAGTCAAGACACTTGTCAGATGACTGTAATACTCATCGGCCCATTTTCGAAGTGCCGAAGGCGCCATCAGTTTTTGCAGATCGTTTTTGTCTGGCGTTGCATAGGCTATCTGGCAAACATTTCCTGCTGCCATATTGCCAATTTTCGGCCAACCATTTTCCTGCAAATAGTTGTAAAGCCAACGAAAGCTGGGATTGCCCAGCACTCTTCTTTCCAACTCGGTCGGCTTGAAACCGAGTTGCTCGAGCATTGTCAAAGTCGGAACCATTTCACTAACCTTCCTGACCATTCGAGTCAAGGGGTGCACAATTTCTATGTGCGAGCGAATCTCTGTCATATAACAACAGAGTAGAAGAAGTTCTATCTTCCAGACACGGTTGAGATTTGTGTCCTCGCTTTCTGTTCCGACTCTAGCCGATAACCCCCGGCTTGTCAAGACAGCGCAATGTCTCAATGCCCAAAAAAACCCACCATTATCAATTATCAATCACGCCAGATAGTATGCAACGATAAGAATTTGGCATATTTTTCCAACAAAAAAGACCAGCCTTAACTGATCGTTTTTTGGCAGGCAGTGGTGCGCGATGTTAGAACTTTTTATTTAACTAGAGCCAAGTAGTTTTTTACAAACCGTGGCAAAGAGATCTTGCTCGAACTGGATTGATTTCAATTCTTCTGCACCTACCCACTGATATTCACTATGTTCTTGGGTTAGCTCAATACCGAGATTAGGGTCTGTCTTAATGATAAAGAAAATGCAATATCTTATCTGATGAGACTGCACAATTATTCCCACATCAAAAGGTTTTGCTTCTGTAACATCAATTTTTAGCTCTTCGGCCAGCTCCCTTCGTAGGGCATCAAACCAATCTTCTCCTTCGTTAATTCTACCTCCTGGTAAGCAATAATTTCCATTTGAAGATTTTTGAAGAACTAGTATTTCATTTTTACCATTGCGGATAAGTCCGTATTGACCAATTTTGGCCGTAAGATGAATTTCTTCCATAGATTTCCTCGATTATGTTTCATTTAACTGTAAGTATAGCAAAAATATGCTAATGGTTCGATCCCAAAGTAGTGTATACAAAAAATCACTAGTACTAGACTAGTGATTTTTTGGCAGGACGCAGTTAATGATATTAGAACTTATTGCTTTCCTGGGGCTAGAATTAATCATTAATCTAATACTGGGAATCTGATGGCCCAATCCTCCATTTATAATTAATTGAGCTTTGTGTTTCAAAGTTTGCTCAAAATCATCAACAGCTGTATATCTGCCTTTTAAATAATTTTCGATAGGCCTAGTTAAAATCGTTGTATCAGCAGCACGATCAGTAACAACATACTCATCTGCTAGTAATTTTGGAGCTATTCTCATCTTAAACATTTCTACAATTCGTTCTGCATATAATCTATCACGCTCAAGCCAATAAGTAGATGCATTCACAGGATCATTTATCATCTTACGCTCCAAGGGAACAATTTGTTGTTCAATAAATTTGCCGATCTCGGTTTTATCATTCCCCAAAGTAGCAGAACTAATAATATGATTATATTTCCCGTCTGGATCTATTAAGCCATGCTCGGCCAAATAATCACAAATAAACTCTGCTGCCCGAGTCTTTCCCGCTCCGTCTACACCTTCAAGACTAATATAACGAGGATTTGCATTTACGATATTTTTCTTAAATTCAGCAAAAAAATTTAAATTAAATATTTTCTTTGCTTCGTGATTCTTCATCAAATCCATCATATTTCATACTCTTTTTTTTAATTTCTTAAGTGGCTATGTTTTGGGGGCACTCCCCGTACAAGAACAGTTTTAGCGATAAGACAATTATACTATATATCCACCACAAAAAAAGACCAGTCTTAGAT
>JBAXPY010000096.1:0-1898 GCA_037132035.1 Candidatus Moraniibacteriota bacterium
ACCAAGACCAAATACGGTGATTCTTGGTAAAATTATCAAAGTGACGGAAGTTGTTAAATTGGAGAGTATATTGGAAGAATTCCGTAAAATTTTCGAAGAAAAAATTGGCAAAGAAAATTGCGAAAAAAATATTTTAGCGATTGAAAAGGCGTATGATGCGATTTGATGGCAGGATAACTGGGGAATAAAAACAAAAATTAATGAAAAATAGTGTTACTAAGAAAGCAGTTTTAACCGTTGCCGTAAGCGAAATTCCACCTTTGGTGATGAAAAAAGGGAAGAATTTTTCTGGTTTTGAAATCGAGCTTTGGAGCATGATTGCACGAAGATTGAAGTTGGATTTTCAATATAAAAAAGTTGAATTTTCTAAGATATTTGACAATATCTGCGATGGAAAAGCGGATTTGGCGCTAGCTGGAATAACCATTAACAAAGAGCGAGAAGAGATTATCGATTTTTCTCACAATACGCTTGAATCAGGGCTTTTGGTGTTGGTTTCTAGCGATAAAAATATTAATATTTTTATTACAATTAGAAATCTGATTAAGAATGGGTATAAAAAAATATTGGAAGCTATTCTCGGTATTGCTCTTTTCATTGGAGTATTTGGAAATATTATTTGGCTTGCGGAGAAGAATACAGGAACGTTTAATAGCAATTATTTTCCGGGAATTTTTGAGTCATTTTGGTGGGCGATTGTGACGATGAGTACGGTTGGTTATGGAGATTTTGTTCCCCAGTCTTGGATCGGTAGAATTTTCAGCACAGTGGTGATCCTTGGTGGGTACATTATTTTTGGCTTTTTTATTGCTGAAACTAGTTCCCTTATCACAATGTCAAAATTGCAAGGCAATATTAGCGGACATAAGGATTTGGTTGGAAAAAACGTAGCAACAGTAGAAAAAACAATCAGTGTTGAGGTCTTGAGGAAATTGAATGCTAAGATTGTGACGGTTAAACGTATTGAAAAAGCCTATGAGAAATTAAAAGCAGGTCTGGTGGACGCGGTAGTTTTTGATGCGCCATCGCTTCTTTATTTCGTCAGAAATGCTGGTATGAAGGAATTTGAAATCGTGGGCGATGTCTTTAATCCGCATGTCTATGGGATTGTAACTAAAGAGGGTGCAACTGTTTTACGAGAATCAATAAATAGAGTATTATTGGAATTGCGAGAATCTGGAAAATATGACGAATTATATGTAACATGGTTTGGCGATAATACTAAAATGGAATAAAAACATAATGGAAAAAGGCGCAATCATAAAACACGATATAAAAAAATCTCCCCGGACTGGTTCTTGGCGGTATATGAAGCCGGAGGTGGATAAGGGCAAGTGCATTGGCTGCGCGACTTGCGTGCCGTTTTGTCCTGATGCATGCATTGAAATGAAAAAGCATAAAAACGATAAACGGGATAAAGCTGATATTGATTATGAATTTTGCAAGGGGTGCGGAGTTTGTGCTCAAGTTTGTCCAGTGAAAGCGATTTTAATGAAAAAAAATTAGCCTATGTCTAGTCACAAAAACAACAATAAATTAGCTCTGACCGGTGGTTATGCCGCGGCGTATGCCTTGAAGCAAATCGAGCCGGATGTGATGCCGATTTATCCGATTACGCCACAGACGCCAATTATTGAGACGTATGCTAAATTTGTGGCGGACGGCGAGGTGGAAACGGAAATGATTGAAGTGGAGTCAGAACATAGCGCAATGAGTGCGGCGATTGGTGCGTCAGCCGCGGGAGTACGCACAGCAACGGCCACAAGCTCCCAGGGGCTCGCCTATATGCATGAAATGCTCTATATCGCTTCTGGTATGCGCTTGCCGATTCTCATGGTTGTGGCAGCTCGTGCGCTTAGCGCTCCCTTGAGCATTCACGGTGACCACAGTGATGTGAT
>JBAXPY010000097.1:0-1755 GCA_037132035.1 Candidatus Moraniibacteriota bacterium
AAGCCCTGCCTAAATTTTTGAAATTACAAATTAGATAGTCAGAAAATTAAAAAGTGTCATTCCCCCCAACCCCCAGCCACTTTTTAATTTTCTGTCCGAATTTCTGAAGCCCCGCCAACTGCCTAAATCCTTGAAGGCAGAACACCAGAAACAAAAATTTCTTTTCCATTTAAGAGAAATTCTTCCGCGCGCCAAATCAGAAAATGTAAAGAAAATTTTTTGTTTCTGGTGTCCGCCGAGTCCTCGAGGCGGGTGGCGGGGCATTCAGTCCTTCATTTTGTCTTGAAAATAAGTTCGAGCAAATGCTATAATAACACCACCAAGAGAAACATTGTCGGAATCAGAAAAGCGGAGCGATTTTGCAGAAGCCAAAATCGCGCTGTCAATTTTTTCAAAACCCTTTCCGCCTACGGCGGAAGCTGTGAATTCAAAAAGTTCCCCCCAATTACATGAAAGAGATCAAACCAAAATATTTTCTCTACGCTCGCAAAAGCACGGAGGATGATGACCATCAAATAATGTCCATTGAGGCACAGCTTTTTGAGTTGCACGAATATGCGCGTAAAGAAAATCTTGAAATTCTTGAGGAATTTCAAGAGTCGAAAAGTGCAAAGAAACCTGGTCGTGAATTATTTGACGAAATGATGGCCCGCATTGATGAAATGGACGGCGTAGGTATTCTCGCATGGCATCCTGATAGACTTGCTCGCAATAGTGTTGACGGAGGGCGCATCATTTACGCCGTGGACACGACCAAAATAGTTTCTTTGCGTTTTCCGACATTTTGGTTTGAGCCAACTCCGCAAGGGAAATTTATGTTGCAGGTGGCGTTCGGACAGAGTAAATATTACAGCGACAATCTCGTGGAAAATATTAACCGTGGAATCCGCCAAAAAGTCCGTCGAGGCGAATGGTTGGTGCGCGCTCCCTTTGGCTATGTCAATAATCCGAAAACGAGGAATATCGAACCTCATCCGACTAAATCTCGTATTGTGGTAAAAGCGTTTGAAGAATACGCCAAAGGGACGCACACCCTTGGAACCCTCGCCGAATTTTTGGCGGATCACGGCGTAACCACGAAAGGAACGCCACCTGCCAAAGCTTCCGTCGCCAAAATGCTCGCGAGCCGTGTATATCTCGGTTTTACGCACCACAAAGGCGAATGGTACGACGGAAGCTTTGCGCCAATTGTTTCTCCGACACTGTTTGAAGCAGTCCAAAAAATGCTTGCGAAAAAATCTCGTCCTCGTGTGCAAAAAGTACCTAATCATTTTCCCTTTGCACAATTCGCTCGATGCGGTGAGTGCGGAAGTATGATTACGGCTCAATATGCCACCAATCGTTTTGGCACGAAATATACTTACTATCGTTGCACCAAGAAAAAGGGCGTTTGTCATCAGCCGTATCTATCTTCTTCCGCACTCATTTCGCAAGCAAAAAATCTGCTTCAATCAGTGTCGCTTCCTCTTTCAGAAATTGATAAAATGCAAAATCAAATTGACATCTGGGAAAAGGAATCAATTTCTGAAAAAGGAAATGTTGCCCAAAATCTTAAAACAAAACTTTCCGAAACGAAGGAGAAGCTGGACAAACTTGTTTCTATTTATCTTGACGGCGATATTGAACGCGAAATATATTTACAGCGGAAAGATACTCTCCTTCGTCAGAAAGCAAAGTTTGAGGAAAGTTTTAAGGATTTTGGACAACAGAGAAAAAATTGGGTCGAACCCTTGCGGAGTTTCGTTTTGTCTTTGA
>JBAXPY010000098.1:0-1716 GCA_037132035.1 Candidatus Moraniibacteriota bacterium
GAATTTCTGCTCTATGTTTATTTTCTTAAGGGCCTGGCTTTCGCGGGACTATTGATTTTGCTTCTTTCTGAGTATGTAAAACATAAAGAAGATAAAATAAAGAAAACAAAAATAATTATCGTCGGTACTGGTTTAATTTTTCTTTTATTTTCATTTATAATTACCCAATATTTTGGTGATTTTATATCAGCCGAACTATATACAATTGAATTCTACGGATTATTTGCCGTAGACATCTTTTTTGCTTTTCTTGTGTATCTAATTGTTCGCTATAAAGCTTTTGATATTAAACTTCTTGGAGCGCAAGCCTTAGTTATTACACTTATTATTATCATTGGCTCTCAATTCGCTTTCATTCAAAATAACACCAACAAGATTCTCACCGCCATCACATTGGTTCTTGCTATTATTTTCGGCTGGATTCTTGTTCGTTCGGTTAAAAAAGAGGTAAAACAAAGAGAAGATCTGGAAATTGCGAGCAGTGAAATTGAAAAACGGAATAGGGAAATCGAAAATCGTAACAAAAAACTCAAAGTAGCCAATAAAGAAATTGTCGAGAGAAAAAATCAATTGCAGAAAATTTCTGATAGTCTTGCGGTGGCCAATGATAAGCTCAAAAAATTGGATAATGCCAAGACAGAGTTTGTTTCCATGGCCTCACACCAATTGCGCACACCGCCAACGCCAATTAAGGGCTATTCTTCAATGCTTCTTGAAGGTTCATATGGAGAATTGAACGCCGAGCAGAGAAGTGCAGTGGAAAATATCTATAACGCCAATAATCAGCAAATTGCTTTTGTGGAAGATCTTTTAAGTGTGTCGCGCATTGAATCAGGTAGTATGAAGTTTGAATTTAAAAAACAACAAATCGGAGAGCTCTGTCAGGATGTGATTGGCAATTTGGCGCTAAAGGCCAAGGACAAGGATCTCTATTTGGATTATCGTGTCCCGGCTGAAGCTTTGCCAGAATTGACGATTGATGGTGCGAAGATCCGCGAAGTGATTTCTAATCTGGTGGATAATGCGCTTAAATATACCATAAAGGGCGGGGTAACGCTTTCTGTTGAATTGTGCAAGAAAGATCAAACGAACTGTCTTTCGGCGCCGCATCTGCGCGTGACTGTGTCTGACACAGGTATTGGCATCCCAGCGGAAGAAATCCCTTATTTGTTTGCAAAATTTTCTCGTGGCAAAGATATTACCCGGCTCAATACGGGTGGCACGGGTCTTGGGCTTTATGTGGTGAAGATGATCACAACCGCCAATGGCGGCCGAGTCTGGATTGAGTCACCCGGCACTGGCATGGGCACAAAATTCATTCTTGAGCTCCCGCTGGAGCAAGAAAAAGAGACTTTGGAGAGGAATGGGTAGATAAAGCTTGCATTAGCCTAAAAAAGAAAACCAGCTAGGAACAGCTGGTTTTCTTGGCAACCTAATTTTTATTGTGCTCAGCGCTTTTAATGTTATTGAATACGACCTGGTTGACCTTGGTGTTCTTCCGCGGAAATGGTTCTTTTTTTCAATCGTTTCGTTGATTTTTTTTGGGATGTTTTTTCTGGCTCTCACACCGGTATTCTATTTTATCTCGCTCATGTTTTTTATCGGAATTATCTGGTTATTTTGGGGAAAATGATGCGTGTGGTATAGTGAAAATAGTAAATGGTTAATTGATTAAATAGATGAATAAGAATCTTGCTAGGGAGGCAATTATAAAAT
>JBAXPY010000099.1:0-1703 GCA_037132035.1 Candidatus Moraniibacteriota bacterium
ACTCATAAGTATATTCATAACCCTTCAATTGCACTTGTTTTTATAATTTTCGCAACAAAAAAATAAAATGTCAAAATTTCAAAATGTTACTGGGACCAAAATGTTAATGCTTATCGGTATTGCTAAATCATTTATTTTATCAGGTAAGTTGAGAACAATTGGAAATTTCCCTTTGGATGTCGTTCTCGATAAGAACAGTTTTGCGGGAGGCAATCTTGAACTGTTAGTGGCTGATATAATTATATCAGCTCCGCCTTCAGAGATATGCGGTATCGAGTTTGATCTGAACGAGCAGGATCTAATGGAAATGGTCGGTGACGATTACGATTTTTCCATAAAGGAACTGCCAGCCGGAGAAATCTCGATAGTAATCAAGGGTAACCAGCCAAAAAAAGGATTGGAAAAACTTACTTTTGTCTTCAACGTCAATATCAAAAGTGAAGATGAAAAATCCAAACCTTCAATGGAATTGACTATGTCACTTTCGGTTAATCAGCTAAAAAATTTGCTGCCTAGCCTTAAAAGACAGTTTCTTAGCGAAAACCGCATATCTGAGCTTGTAGATATCGTTTCGCTTACTGCCTTTGCTAAGGCTAATAATGTGCTGTCCGAAGCTGAATTGACAGATAAATGGTCCCAAAAAACGAGAGAAGAGAGATGGGACTTGGTAGAACAATCGTTTGTAAGGGAGCCTTTCTTGGTCGATATCGCGAAAAAGAAAGTTATAACTTTGATTACAGTCGGTATCTGTATTACAGAAAAGCTGACTTTGTCGGTAAGATTCAAAACAAAAGCACAAAAAAAGAAAGCATAAACTTAATAAAAAAAAATTATGTACAACAAAATCGTCTCTATTCCGATGCTTATTATCGGGATTTGTCTCATGACATTGTCGCAAAAACCAATCGTCGGAGGCTATGTCTCTGTATTCTTGGTTGCTGGCATTATAGTTGCATCAATCGGATTTCTCTGGGCTTTTTTCTCGCTGATGGGCACAATGTCTGAATCTAGTGAGCAACTTAAAAAGTTTAAAGAAGTCACACGACTTCAAAAAAAGCTTCTTATTGAAATCGACTTTAAAAGAAAGGTCGAAGAAGAGTTCAAAGAAGTTCTAACAGAAACGTTTCCTAACTTCGAGAAAGATCTTGTCTCCAAATTTTCATTTGTAAATGATGCAGCAAAAGAAGCCTTTCTGGCTGTATGCCCCAAATTAGAATCGGGGAGCTCATTTGAGAAATATGTAAATATGATTTCTGATGCTATGACCTCAATACAAAAGGTTGAGATAGCAATCGACGAAAAATTAGCAGAAATATCTGTTTATAACGAAGATCCTTGGCTATGGTTTAAAAGACCGATGCCTGCGAACATCAAGGCATTGATCGATAAATTCGACGGTGCTTAGTTATAGGAATTTCAAAAAATTAGTTTTCTACAATCACACGATTATTCCCTTCGCTTATTTGGCGGGGGATTTTTTTTATTTATTACGCCACCCAACCCTCCTCTAAAATAAAGGAGGGCTTTTGTTTTCTCCCTCTATTTTAGAGGGAGATTGAGAGGGAGATTGAGAGGGAGTAATAAATGGAAGAATTCAAAAAAACTACTATTGACACTTACTATAAAATAGTTTTAAGATATAAAACAAAATTCCCAAATTCAAGTCCAAAGTGCAATTGACTAGTTAGAGTCTAAGATTGACT
>JBAXPY010000100.1:0-1664 GCA_037132035.1 Candidatus Moraniibacteriota bacterium
GCAATTTCTTTCTCCGCCTCCTCTGATGATTCGCTACAATGAATCAGGTTACGCACAGCTCTTCCGTCTACGCTCGTAATTTCATATGAATCTATTGTTAAATCTCCACGAATTGTTCCCACATCCGAAGTTGTTGGTTCAGTTGTGCCGACTATTTTTGTCACAACACCAGCCGCCTTGTTGCCCTCCCAGATCATGGCGACAACTGGACCAGACGTCATATATTTAACTAAAACTTCAATAATTTCCTTGCCGTAATCAATTGCGCTTTTGTCTACAGTCAAACCATTAGCTTTCCGCTCTTCAATGCTACGACTGCCTTTTTTTTCATACCACACATCATCTTTATTATAGTGCTTCCAACATCTCTTTGCATCTAAAACTGTCAATTTCAAACTAACTAGTTTTAGCCCTGTACGCTCAAAGCGTTTAATAACCTCTCCGATTAAACTACGCTGCACTCCATCAGGTTTAATGAAAACCATTGTTCTTTCTTTTTTTGGATGTCTCTTTTGCTCCATACTATTTTTAATAAAATAAATAATTATTGCTTATTCCTTACTTGCCTCCACCTCCAACTCCGCCACTTTCTTAAATATTCCCTTCGCAATTTCTGCTTGAATTTTTTTGTCACTTTTCAAAAACGCCTTGGCTGGCTCGCGACCAACTCCCAATTTAACTTCTCCGTAAGTATAGGAATTGCCTTTTTTGGTCACCACTTCATATTTCACACCAGTGTCGAGTACATCTCCTGCAGCCGAAATTCCTTCGTTATACATGATATCAAACTCGGCCGTCCTGAAAGGTGGCGCTACTTTATTTTTCACAATTTTCACTTTTGTCCGATTGCCCACGATATCTTCGCCTTTTTTGATCTGCGCGCTACGTCTCACTTCCACGCGGACAGAGGCATAAAATTTCAGTGCGTTTCCTCCCGTCGTTGTTTCTGGGTTACCAAAAACCACACCAATTTTCATTCTGATTTGATTGATAAAAATCACAGTACAATTTGAACGAGAAATAATCGCAGTCAGCTTGCGCAATGCTTGTGACATCAAACGAGCCTGACGTCCCATATGACTATCTCCCATATCTCCTTCGATTTCTGCTTTTGGCACAAGTGCCGCCACACTATCCACTACGACCACATCAATTGCTCCAGAATTGACCAGCGCGTCCACGACATCAAGCGCCTGCTCACCATTGTCTGGCTGAGAGATCAAAAGATCATTAATATTCACTCCGATTCTTTTGGCATATTCAGGATCAAGCGCATGCTCCGCATCAATAAACGCAGCTACTCCACCAGCACGCTGCGTATTGGCGATAATATGCAAAGTTAGGGTTGTTTTCCCTGAAGACTCTGGCCCATATACTTCTACCACACGACCTCTCGGGATTCCTCCAATGCCCAAGGCCAAGTCTAGCGAAATTGAACCAGTCGGGATTGAAGCCACATCAACATGCTTAACATCTCCCAGTTTCATAATCACACCTTCTCCAAATTTTTCTCTAATTTCAGACACAACATTGTCCACGCCCTTTTCTTGCTCTTTGTTTTTTCCCTCCTTTTTTTCTTCGTCTTTCATATTTTGATTATTAGCTTAATTAATAGACCCGTTGCTTAATAAAAAGTTACCGAGTTAGAATCCCCCTGGAGATTC
>JBAXPY010000101.1:0-1626 GCA_037132035.1 Candidatus Moraniibacteriota bacterium
AAAAAAAATAAACCTATGAATTACGCCACTTCAGGATGCCTCCGGGAATTGCTGCTATTACCTATCATTCCTATGTACTGGGTAAGACCAATCTGACAAAAGCCATTGGCGTCACTCGTAACCTGGTCAACTCGAAGGGTTGCCAGCATCCCGATGACTCCTTTTGTTCCGGTTTTATAGAAATTAAAATTCATGCCAGAGCCTTGTGCAGTCAGGTTGACCTTCGCTCCATTGGGAGTCGCTGTCCCTGTACCAGATCCTTGGGTATATGTTTTCCATGTGCTGTCAAAACTTGTCACCGGTACCAATTCCATAGCTTGTGAACTAACTGTCCATCCAATGGAAACCAAAGCCACAAAAAACAACATGAGTCCATAATGCTTTTTCATACCTTCTCCTTTTGTTGTTGGATAGTCAAAATAATGATCAATCTTGAATATTCTCACCAATATTATTCTTTGATCAGATAAATATTTGAAACACTGCCGGAAATAGAATTTCCTGGGCCAGCCCAAACACCCACATCCGGAGCACTATCATAAGTTGTAACCGCGTCAAAAGCCGGCATTTTTACCATCCCAGGTGCTCCCGCCAAATAAAACCACAATTCTGATCCGACCCGAGCGAAGGCAACTGTTTTGCTATCACCATCTGCCCAGCCACCATTAACATCCCCAAAAGTGCCCTGTGTAAGAATGGTTTGCGCATTGGTAGTTAAATCTTTGGATTTAATACGATACCAAATCGATTTTTGATTGTAGTCTTTTTTAAGAGAAATCAATAACTGCATGATATTATTGCCGACTTTTCCAATATATTGTGAAAGATATATATTGCAAGATCCAGTGGAGCATGTAGCTTGATCAACTCGAAGGGTCGCCATCATCCCGATGACACCGGTTGTTCCGTTTTTTAAGAAATCTTTTTCTCCGTAATCGTTGGCGGCGCCTTGAGCGCTCAGGTTGACTTTCGCTCCCTCAGTAGTCACAGTCCCGGTACCAGTCCCATAGGACGCTATGACCCAAGAACTGTCAAAACTTGTCACAGGTACCAATTCCATAGCTTGTGAGCAGACTGTCCATCCAATTGAAATCAAAACTGCCAAAACAATGAGTGTCCATAATCTTTTCATGAGTTCTCCTTTTTTTGATGGGTAGCTGAAATGTTGATCAATACAACTTCTCACATACTTTTAATGCTATCTATTTTATCAATTATAGTCAAAATACAAAACCTGCTTTTTAGATGAATTTGGACTTGCGGTCTTGCTATAATGCACATGAAATCGCCTTTTAGAATGGCTGGTTCACATATATTGATTTCTTTTAAATCATTTTTTTTATTAAATCAATAAATTCAATTAGTTATTTTTTTGGAACCCATAAAAGATTATTTTGTATTAAACTTTAACCTACTGAAATTAAAAGTATTTAAAAAAGCTTGAACATCGAGTAAAAAGAACATATCTGGAGAAAATCCTATTGCCGATTTAGCCAACCGAAGATATGCGCAACGCACGCTACTCGTCCCTCCGTGTCTTTACCAAACAAAAAAAGCCGGATCACCTTATCATCGGAATGACAACCTAAATTTGACCACCTTTGATAACCGAATTTTGACCACCCC
>JBAXPY010000102.1:0-1584 GCA_037132035.1 Candidatus Moraniibacteriota bacterium
GATGTGGGTTGAGTTGCCCTGCAGCTGGCGTCGCCTGAACATGATTGGGTGCAAGAACCAACTACAGTATAGCTAGCATCATACGATGTCGCTGTTGAAGAATAACCAACCTCGCCGGCATAATGCATTTTATATACACCTGGAGTAGCCGGTGCTTTAAAAATAACAGGATCGCCACCGTTAATATAGACCGTCCCGGAATAACCATACATACTTCTTGGAATCAATGTCTTCTCACTACCATTTGTTTCTCCGGTTAGCTCAATATTCACACTAGAACTATTACTACAAACAAAAGACATTGCAGTTCCACTAACTTTAATATCCTCATTTGGCGCGTACACATCTTTATCCAAACTAACATCAAAATTAATCGGTATATCCGTTGGCTCACCAGAACCCTTGGTTGTTCCAGGAATATACGCCGTCCAGACATCTGCTCGCACTCCACTAGCAAACAAGAATATTCCCCCTGCTAATAGAATTAAGAAAATAGTCATTTTTGTTATATCTTTACCATCACCACCCGTCTTTTTAAAATAAATCAGGCCGAAAGAAATAATCAAAAGTACCGCGACTAGAATAATCGCATAAGTCAATAAGCTTTTTTTCGCTTTTGCAGTTCCTGGCTTTTCTACAGCTACTTTCGAAGCTTGAGTTTCTAACGTATAATCCCTCCTATCCAGCGCATTACCTTTAGCATCCTTGATACTGATTGTTATTTTTGGATCGCTACATTCAGCAATTATTGGATAGCTGAAATTCAAAGCATTCTTTGTTGCGTCCAATGTCTCATTTGTCGGACTAATACAATTCACTCCCTTGTTATTTTTTATTTCAACCTGCATTGACAGGGCCATTTTTTCGATATAAAGACCAACACGAGAATCAGGAAAGATGCCAGCAGAGGGAGTCCAAAAAAAAGAAGCTTTGGCCGTCTCCCCTTTTTGATAGGCGGACTTATCCATGATGAAACTTTGAATAGTTGCACTAGATCCCTGTAAAACATAATGAAAAGCCACAGAAGTGGAAAGAGCTTCTTTTTGATTATTCACTAACACTAAAACTGCATCATAAGCTTGTGGAAGATTGGCTTTTGGCAATGTGATAGAAATTGTTTTTTGTTTTTTTGCTTCAAAAGTCAAAGCTGTCTGTGATTCCTTATTATCCTCAACTAATTTTCCAAAAGTAGAGCGCCAATAAGTTTTAATCTGAGGTGTGAGTATGAGATTTGCATCAGAATAATTCACTGCATCGCAAGTAGCAATCAACTTTTCTTCGCTACCAATATCTACCCCCTGTTTCAAATTATACTTTTTATCCCCTAACTCTCCCGCCACCTTGAGATAACAAGTAGAAATATCTATCCCCACATACTGATTATCCCCAGCAAGTGTTATTTCCCCCAAGCTAACATTAGACAAATTCATACCACTCGCATTTTTTGCTACAAGCCAAAGTCGAAATTTTCCATTTAAATATTGAGGGGCAAGATATTCAATTTCTTTCTTGAGCGTTTCGTTTTCGCCATGGCAGGTACCCCATATACTAGACACATATTCTGTGAAATAATCTAGAGTATGA
>JBAXPY010000103.1:0-1574 GCA_037132035.1 Candidatus Moraniibacteriota bacterium
TACATTTGGAAAAATCTTTTTTTTCTGCGCTGACGATTTTATTTAATTTATTAAAAAATGCGAAATGCTGCTCAATTTCCTTTTTAGTAAAATTGGATTCTAATTCAAGTTTCACCTTGTGAATGTGTTTATGCATTTCTTTCAATTTGGCTTTTCCAGTTGGCGTGATTTTTATGGATAATTTTCTTTTATCATCGAAGGTATTTTTTTGGGTTTTGATGTAGCCTTTTTTTTCCAGAAAATTTAGGCGTTGGCTGATGTTTGATTTCGTGCCACCGGCTAGTTCCAAAATTTCTTTTGGGGTCATGGTCTTTTTGTGGCAGAGAAGACCCATGATTTTGACACTGGAAATATTAATCCCAATCGGTCGAAAGAGGCAGCGATCAGCAATCGCCTCAAGGCGCGACGCGGTGAAAATAATTGGTTCAATAATTGAATGATATGAATCAGCCATAAAATTGTTAATTTAAAGTTACCGAACTAGTTTATCAATTAACTATATTTTTGTCAAGAGTATGCGAGGGGGATGTGAAATATTGACGTGAAAAACAAAAATTCCCCAACGCATGAATCTGCGAAGGGGAATTCTCTTTTCGGGAAAGTCGATCTTTTTAAAAGGGAATGGAGATCCCGAAAATAAATCTCCATTCTTCAGCGATTCCGCCGAAACCCTTTTGAACTGCAAAGGTCGGGATAATTTTTACGCCATAGAAACTAACTTCTGTCGAAGTCGTTCCTCTGGCGAAAAATACAGGCAACGGGTCAGTTCCATAGATGCCATCATTTCCGCCAACTTCAACCTTAAATTCGATTGGTTGCTCGGAAATTTCGATGGATTTTTTTAAGCCTGCCTTCCATAACACCCCGCCTTCACTGATCTCATTGCGCAGTGGGGTGTTAGATTCGAGATAGACGAATGGGACAATCCCCCAAGCAATTTTTGGAAATTCAATCCCAATGTACATCGCTAGGAAATCTTCCTCCATATTGCCGAGTCTCCCGATATCATAGAAGCCCATCCCAATGTCAACAGTAGCTTCTCCGACTTCGATTGACTTGCCCAAGAGAACATCAACTTCATTCACGCTCTCTTGGGTGACATAGGCTAGAGCGCTGAGATATATTTTGGACCTTGAGTGTGTTATTGTCACCTCTGTTTTTAGCAGGGGGCTGCTGGAAATATGTTCCCCAGTGTACTCGCTGGTATCCGAAGAATGCACGGAAATTTTTCCAGTAACGATGAAGGGTCTATCTCCCCCACCTTCTATTGTTGTTTCTTCGGCCAATGAAACTGAGCCAAAGAAGAACATCGCCATAGCCAGCGCTGCCGATAAATATGTTTTCTTCATCTTTTTTTCCTTTTTTTGTGGTAAGGTGGCGAAATGCCAAAAAATAGTTATCTGATTGAAATAGTCAAATTTGATTAACTCAATCAGATAACTAATGCGGCAAATTCCAAGAAAACATAATTTTTTAAAGAACCTATAATATTAGCACATTTTAGCCTTTTTGTCAAAACAACGCAGTACATCATCCAAAATCGAATGATGGCCCTAGTCGATTTATCATTTAAA
>JBAXPY010000104.1:0-1569 GCA_037132035.1 Candidatus Moraniibacteriota bacterium
CCATACCAGAAGGGCAATAGACATAGTTATATATACCAAGTTCTCTGAGGTATTTGATTTCTCTTCCGTCGCCTGTCAAATAACAGTTTAGTGATGTTATGAAACGCGTTTTGATCTGATTGATTAAAATTATTGGTGGGATTGGATCCCAGTTGTAACCAAAATATACGGTTTTGTGGTTGACCATACTCTTTATGGCCAAGAACGTTTCCAAACGTTCTTCATTATCGGTGAAATAACTCATATTCCACACCAGCACTACATTAATAGGCGGATTATTTTTCATCAATCCACATTCGTATAACTCGCATGTTTCACCGTTGATGTACTTGGATAACTCATTTTTAATGTCGTATTTGTAGTCAGAGTAGTGTGATAAAGGGTAAAAATACACATCGTAGTCTTTTTCCAGATAGTTGGCGCAAGCGCGAAAACCATCGGCCAAGTGGTAGTACCCAATAATTAACAACGAAGGTTTTGGCATTTATGTATACCGTATTAAGACGTGTGTGCGTATGTATTTTCAATTCCAGTGGTGATGCGCGTTTATTATATTTGGATTGTATATAATGGCAAAAAAGTGTCAATGTTACAAAAGCTTAAAACAAACTGATGCACAATGCACGTACAACGCTAAAGAAGACAGCAATTTTTGCGGTGTGCACCGTAATTGTCACCCAGAGAAAATAGGGTTTAAAAAAGAGGTCAATAAAATAAGAGTGATCAAAAAAGTCAAACCCGCTCCTGTTCCCGTTCCTGTTCCCGTTCCCGCCACGACCAAAAAGAAAGTGGTCAAAAAAAGATTGGTCCACAGTGAAGAAAAAGCGACTGAAAAAGACGGCAAAGTGATCGCTAAAATCGTCCCTGTCCCCATCGTATCCGAGAAGAAAGCGGTAAAAAAAAGACCTGTTCACAGTGAGGAAAAAGCAACGAAAAAAGAGGACAAAATGATCAAAAAAGCTAAAACTGTCTCCGTTTCCGTACCCGTTCTGTCCAAAAAGATTGCCGAAAAGGAAAAAAAAGCCCATCCGACTAAAAATAAAGAGGTTCAAATGGTGGTACTTGTACCGAGCGAGGGGGAAGTGTCGCCGAGCATCGCGGAGATGTATCAGGACGATGTCAGAGTCAGACAAATTTTGAATGTAGGTGAACATAGACTAAAACTAATCACCAAATTGCCTCCAAATGCCAAGAATCTCCCGGATCTTCCGAAATCCACTTATCCAAAGTCAATTTTAGGATTGTTTTGTGATGATAAGTACTCAAACATGGGTTACGTCACTGAATTGCTACTTCGATTTCCCGTTATCGATTATGAGGCTCTAAAAACGGCGGTATCATATTTCACAACCAAAATTCCGCCCAATTCTCCAGATGTGGTCGATTTCATCAAGAAAGTTAGAAATACGCGCGCCAAAATATTGGCAATGAATTGCGGAACCCTGCAATATGACACTGCGGTTCAGAGTAAAGGTGTAGTCGGACACCCTGATATCATGACGAGCACGGATATTTTCGAGGTTAAAACGTCAGGTTATGTGAATAGGAAGAATTGGCAGTATTTTATAA